>JBDTPE010000356.1:0-3824 GCA_039932875.1 Betaproteobacteria bacterium
CTGCGGCGGCGGGTGGCAATGCGGCGTTGATCGCGAGTTCGGAGTGAATTAGATCGGGTATGGAGGCATCAAGCGACTATGATGGATGGTCAACTCAAAAAATCTAACTAACGGTCGAGGATGGTGGTGATGCGAAGACTGGCGCGTGGTACCTGTATTGGATTGTTGCTTGTTGTCAGTGGTTGCGCACAGCTCATTACCCCGCATCCTGGTTCGCCAGGACTCGGCGTTTCTTTTGAATCCGTGCAGCCTTTTTCGCTAACGCCAGTTGGCGAAACGGCGCCGCCCGCTTGGGAGCCATGGGTGTTGTCGCGGTTCCTGGCGCGTACTAAATATCGGATCGTTGATGTCGACGGCGAACGGGTATTGCATGCGGACGCCAACGTATCGGCGTCAGGATTGCTGCAGCCGGTCAGCGTCGCGGTTGATGAATATCCCTTCCTGCATTGGCGCTGGAAGGTGCCTAAACTGATCGCCGATGCCAATAACGCCAGTCGCAATGCAGACGATTCGCCGGTGCGCGTCATCGTTGCCTTCGATGGCGACAAGTCCAAGTTTGATTTTGAAGACAGCGCATTGGCGAGCACAGTAAAGCTGTTCAGCGGGCGCGAGATGCCGTACGCGACCATTCAATATATTTGGGAAAACAAACTGCCCAAGGAAACCGTACTCGACAACGCCAAAACTTCGCGCGCCAAAATGCTGGTGGTTGAATCCGGCCCGGAGCGGTTAGGGCAATGGATCGACTTCCAGCGCAACGTGAAGCAAGATTACGAGCGATTGTTTGGCGAGCCACCCGGCCCCGTTATTTTTGTCGGTGTGATGTCGGATTCAAATGCGACCGGCTCGCACATCAGTGCGTATTACGGCGACATTCGCTTTTCCCGCGTGGAGTAGTGTTTGCAAAGAACGCCATTTGGCGCCGCTTGCGTGACAGATATGGCTGGAACCCCGCGCCAGTACTAGAGTTTCAAATTTTCTTCATCCCCGGTGGCGCATCGCTCCCTGAGAGTACGACCAACATGGGTTTGCCTTCGTCCTTCCAGAAATCCACTGCGTCCTGAAATAATTCGACGACGGTTTCGAGCTGGCTTTCGTGGTGGCTGGCAAAGGAATCCGTGTGGTCGAAATAAACCAAATAGCCGACCGCTTCCACCCACTCCATGTCGGTCAAGCAATCATAGAAGGCATCCCAGTTGTTGCCGAAGTGCGAAGGAAATTTCATCGCGACGGCGGCATGGTTGAGGAACTGCTCCTTCTTTTCAATCTTCTGGCCTTCGAGGTGAAAAAACGCCATTCCTTTGGCGCGCGCAAGCTTGCTCAGTTCTGCGACGCTCGCGTGCGACTTGGACCAGTAAACGCCGCGCGGCTGGTCGCTGGCTAATATGTTCTTGAGTTCCGGCGAGGCCATTGCACTACTCCTTGATTTTCTTGAATGATGCGTAGTGGTCATCGGTGTAGTAGCAGGTTTCGAGCACTTGCGGCTGCTGCTTCGCCAGTGCGCCGCCACAGATGACGCGCCTTGCGCCACGATCGCGGGCATGCGGGGTTTTCACCGTGAATTCGTGATAAAAGCCGCGTGGCTCTTTAGGCAAGATGCGCTCGCGATTGGAAAAAATGCTGCCGTCTTTCGAATAGGGGTATGGGCCTCCCTTGCGGATGAGTGCCAGCGTCTCACGCGCTTCCCCGGGAAGTTCTGAAACTGAAACCAGCGGGAAACTGGACCTGGGATGCGTAGTGTCCAGTGCTCGCGAAGCGCCAGCTTGCCCAAGCACACCAATTGCGAGACCAAAAAAAAATATTGATCGCCAATTAAGTTTCACGTCTGCTCCCATTTCGTTGATAAATCCATTAGGCGGTTTTTTTATGCGGACATTGAGGCTTGATGCAGTCAGCATACAGGTAGAGAGAATGGTCGTGAATGTCAAAGCCGCGATCTTTGGCAACCTTCTGCTGACGTTTTTCAATTTCGGCATCAAAGAACTCTTCAACGCGGCCACACTGCATGCACACCAGATGGTCGTGATGGCTACCTTCGTTCAATTCGAAAACGGCTTTGCCGCCTTCAAAGTGGTGGCGCACGAGCAAGCCTGCCTGCTCAAATTGCGTAAGTACGCGATATACCGTCGCCAGACCGATGTCGGCGTTCTCATTCAGGAGTAATTTGTAAACATCCTCTGCCGACATATGCCGCTGTGCGGAATGCTGAAACAGGTCCAGCACTTTCAAGCGCGGAAAGGTGGCTTTGAGGCCCATGTTTCGCAGTTCTTTTGATTCGGACATATTGATCCCGGATAAGTTGTGCTCATCATAAGCTGTTTTTATCAATGTCGGCAGCGGGTAATGCACAGCTCTCTGATGGGCGCGGTCAGCTATAATGCATCGTTAATTTGTTTTGAAAGTTTGTCATGAACAACGCTCGATTTGCTGTCCTTATTGCCATTGGTGTCGCGTCGGTTTTGATGTCCGGTTGCGCCGGGTTTGGTGTGTATCGCATCGATATTCAGCAAGGGAATCTGGTCACGCAAGAGCAGCTCGCCAAAGTCAAAACAGGCATGAGCAGGCTCGATGTCCGGACCACCCTGGGCACGCCGTTGTTGCAAGATGTATTCAATGGCAATCGCTGGGATTATTATTTCAGTCTTGATCAAGGCACCAAGTACGGGCCATTCGGTCGTGACAAGCAGGGATACAAAGTGACGATCTTGTTTGAAAACGACAAGGTCGCAAAGATCAACGGCCAAGGTTCTGAAATTGAGATCCTGACCGGTGGCGGTGAGAAGCGCCAGTTGCCTAATGCGCTGCCGCCGGGTGCGCCGCCTAAAGAAAAATAGGCAAATCAGGCTTCATATGACGCAGTCGGCAAAAATGCGGCTGGCCATTGCCGGTGTGGGCGGGCGCATGGGGCGCGCGCTGCTCGAAGCAGCAGCGGAAATATCTGGTGCCAGTATCTGTGGCGCACTGGAACATGCCGCGAGCCCGCTATTGCACAGCGATGCAGGGCAACTCAGCCGCAATGCCGCCGGCATTGTCGTCACCTCCGATCTGGACTTGGCACTTGAGGCTGCGGATGTGCTGATCGACTTCACCCGGCCTGATGGAACACTTAAGCACATCGCTGCTTGTCGCAGGCTCGGCGTAAATATGGTGATCGGCACGACCGGCTTTACACCGGAAGAAAAAAAACTGATCGAATCAGCGGCAAAGGACATCGCCATTGTTTTCGCGCCCAACATGAGTGTCGGCGTCAACGTAATGCTGAAGCTCGTCGCGCTGGCGACCGAAGCGCTGCACCAGCAATACGATATCGAGATCATTGAGACACATCACAAAATGAAAGTCGATGCGCCTTCAGGCACCGCGATGCAACTGGGCGAAGTCGCGGCGCAGGCGATTGGCAAATCGCTGAACGATATCGCAGTGTTTGACCGCCACGGCTTGACAGGCGAACGCAAGGCCGGGACGATTGGGTTTACCGCCATTCGTGGCGGCGATGTTATCGGCGATCATACGGTCATGTTTGCAGGCGCGGGTGAGCGGATCGAAATCAGTCACAAGTCGTCCTCGCGCACGAATTACGCACAGGGTGCGATGCGAGCGGCGAGTTTTTTGGCGACAAAGAAGTCTGGCTTGTTCGATATGTCTGACGTGCTTGGGCTCAGTTAGTGTAGTGCTTCATTCTTGTTTGGTTTTTGCGTAGCGGCAACGTCAACCCCGAACGTTCCTCTACCGCCGAGATGTCGGATCGTGCTTAAAGCGACACCCCCAGTGTTTTTGTCAAGCCCATGGTTAGCCCGTCTAGCGCCTTGTCGATTGCGGAATCG
>JBDTPE010000357.1:0-3813 GCA_039932875.1 Betaproteobacteria bacterium
GTGCTGCTCGGTAAAAACACCGAACGGGTGCAGCAATTCGGTCATGACCAACTGAGCACCTTCGGCATCGGCAGCGATCTGACCGAGTTGGCGTGGCGAGGTGTATTCAGGCAATTGACCGCTTCGGGATTGCTGGCGGTCGATACGGAAGGCTTCGGCGGTTTGAAACTGACGGCAGAGAGCCGTGATGTGCTCAAAGGTGGAAAGGCGGTCACGTTCCGTGTGGAGGAAACCAAGAAAGCGACCCGAAAATCGAAGAAGATCTTTGGCGAAACGCGGGAAGCGGGTACTGGCGGGCGCGCCGTCCGAGGCAGCGTAAAGCCTGGGGACGAGCGCTTATGGGAAGCTTTGCGCGAAGCGAGACTCAAATTCTCCCGTGAACAAAACGTGCCGCCGTACGTGATTTTTCACGATGCGACCTTGATGGAAATGCTGAAGCGGCGGCCAAAGGATTTGGCCGAATTTGCCACCATCAGCGGTGTCGGGGCGAACAAACTTGAGCGTTATGGCAAGGCGTTTCTCGCGGTGTTGGATGCGCATTGGTAGGTCTCGCGCCACCTGCATTCCCATTGCAGCCGGGAAAGAATGAGCGCTCAGCGTGACGGCATCGCGTAAACTGCGACATCCAGTCACTCCGGGCACCCGTCATGCAAGCCACCGAATACCCCATTACCACCGAATTTATCGAACTCAACCAGTTATTGAAACTTTGCGGTATCGCTGAGAGCGGCGGCGCGGGCGGCGCCCTCGTTAGCGAAGGCAATGTAACGGTCGATGGCCAGCCAGAGTTGCGCAAGCGCTGCAAGATTCGTCCCGGTCAGGTGGTGCAATTGGGCGACGTGCAAATCACAGTCTTGCTGGCGGACGCTGAGGCAATCACGGCCAGTCTTGACGCTCAATCGGCAAAGGCAAAAGTGAAATTTGCCAAGCGCACCGACAAGATCAATGCCGCCAAAGCGGCAGCCTGGGCGCTGAAGAAAAAGATCGAGGCGGGTGCAAAAATCCCAATCAAGCTTGGTGCCAGGAAAGGTCCGAAGGCCCGGAGCAAGGAGAATGCGATCGCCGCGGCAAAAAAGCGCGGCGTGACCTCGCCGGAAGCACCGTGGATGGCGCGCACCAGCAAAACAATTGCGGCGAAACCGCGTGTCGCGCCGGTCGAAGGTGTTGCGGTGCCGGCGCCCGTGTATCCGGCGACACCTTCGCGTCCGCCAAAGGTTCGCCCGAATGTCTTTGCCGAAAAAGCCGAGGCGCATCGCCGCCGCAAGCGTCAGCCCTGAATAGGGCAGTCATAAAGAGTGTCACTGCTTTTGCGGTGACCGCACGTGATCCGGTTTTTCCTCAAGCGCCAGTCGCATGATGTAGCCGGAAAATTCAGGATCTTCGCCGCGCAACAGTGTGGGCAAGCGGTTGATAAACTCATCGCGACGGCACCATTCGCGCATGTAATCCTCCCACGAATTCCAGCGCCGCGCTTTCTCACCAGACATGTTCGCCGAATACGCCACCAGGTAAGCGCGCTCAAACAAGGAAATCAGCATGTCGAAGATCACCAGCATGCGTTCTTCCTGATTGGTAGTGAGGTTGCCGGTGGTTGCGTGGCTGCGCAGATGCAGGTCGGCGTTATCCAGCACCACTTTCAGGAAACTGTTGTAGGCGTCGGCAAGGAGCTGATACTCCTCTTCCTCTTCGTTGTTGCGCTCGCGGCGCTGTTCCCAGAGGAAAACGATGATCGCCAGCGGCAGACCGATGACGGTGACGATAAAACTCAGCAGTTCCCAGATGTCCTTGCTTCCCATGAACGCGATGGTAGCCGAGTTGCGGGCAATTGGCTGCGGGATTGCGAAGCTGGCAGCGTAAAATGGTCCTTTAACCGAACCTGGAATCACCATGAAGAAGACCGAACTCGAAAAACTCAAGGGCACCAAAATTTCCGGCAACATGAAGCTGAGCTCCATCCCGGATCGTTTCGGCAAGGATGCCGCCAATTTGCCCGACAAGCGCGAACAGCGTAAGCGCGACCAGGAAGCTGGCCTCATCCCGTTCGCCGTCAAGCTGCATAGCGACCTGATCAAGCAGATTCGTGCGCTTGCCGATGCGCAGCAAAAATCGCTCAACGACGTCACCGCCGAGCTGCTCACCAAAGCACTCGCCAAGAAGTAATTCATGGCATTGAAGGCCACGGTCCATAAAGTGGACCTGGCTGTTTCCGACATGGACCGTGGCTATTACGGTAGCCATGCACTCACCCTTGCCCGCCACCCTTCGGAGACCAGCGAGCGCATGATGGTGCGTCTGTTGGCCTTTGCCATGTTCGCGGATGAAGCGCTCACTTACGGGCGCGGCCTTTCTGCTGATGATGAGCCGGCGCTTTGGCTGAAAGATTTGACGGGAAATATCGAATGCTGGATCGACGTGGGTTTGCCGGATGAGCGCGAACTACGCAAAGCCTGTGGTCGTGCACGGCGCGTGATTTTGCTGACCTACGGCGGGCGCGGCGTAGGTATCTGGTGGGGCCAGAATCAGGCGGCACTGGCGCGGCATGAGAATCTGGATGTGATTGATATTCCCGTCGAAGCGACGCAAGCGCTGGCGAAGCTGGCTGATCGAAATATGCAGATCAACGCGACCTTGCAAGATGGGCACATCTGGATGGGGAGTGCGGCTGAGACGGTGCTGGTTGAGCCAGTGGTATTGAAGAAGTCAGGGAAGGACCAAGAATAGTCGCGGTCGATAGTGTCAAGCTTGTTGTGGGGTGCCCATGAAATATGCAAACACTAGCGCAGGCGCGGGTTTTCAACCGTTTTCCGTCCGAAAAGTGCGTCAAATGGCGATCTGCAACGAAGCTCGATCAGCCCGTCAACAATACGACAATCGTCAACGATGATCGACCAAGCGTCCCATTGAACCAATAAATCAATGAAGCCAACAAACGCACGCGATGAACGCCGCGGTCTCTGGCTGGGATTATTGGGCGTGGTCATCTTCGCGATGACACTGCCGATGACCCGCCTCGCGGTCGGCCCCGCCAGTGATCCGCAACTGCCACCAGTTTTTGTAACTGCTGGACGCGCTGCGTTAGCTGGCCTGCTTAGCGTTGTGTATCTGCTGGCAACCGGCGCGCCACGCCCCCGGCGCAATCAACTGCCTGCTTTTGCCATTTGCGCGCTTGGCACCGTCGTCGGCTTTCCGCTTTTCCTGAGTCTCGCGCTGCGCCATGTCGATGCGATGCATGCAGCCGTTATTTCGGGCGTGCTGCCGCTGGCGACGGCGGCAGTCGCGGCACTTTATTTCCGTCAGCGGCCATCGCTTGGTTTCTGGGTGTGCGCGGTACTGGGTTGCGCAATGGTGCTCGCGTTCGCCGCCTACCGGGGCAGCGGCCATTTGAGCGCTGCCGATGGGCTGCTGCTTTTGTCGGTAATGAGTGCCGCCATCGGCTACGTTGCGGGCGCTCGCCTGTCGGCGCAACTGCGCGCCGAGCAGGTGATCTGCTGGGTGCTGGTGCTGAGTCTTCCCTTCACTGTGCCTGTCATGCTGGTCTATCTGCCTGACGCGCCGGTGCGCGCCACCGCATGGGGCGGCTTCGCGTACGTGACGCTGTTTTCGATGTGGCTGGGATTCTTTGCCTGGTATCGTGGTTTGGCGCTGGGTGGCACAGTGCGCGTAAGTCAGGTGCAATTGGTGCAGCCGTTCCTGGCGCTACTATTTGCGGTGCCGGTATTGGGTGAGAGACTGGATGTCACGACGGTGATGTTCTCGCTCGCGGTGATTGCGATCGTATTCGTCGGCAAGAAAATGCCGGCACATCGCGTGGCC
>JBDTPE010000358.1:0-3809 GCA_039932875.1 Betaproteobacteria bacterium
CGCGCGCGGTACAGGCTCGCCAGCAACTGCAGCGCACCGAGGCGCGTGCGCCGTTTGATGGCATTGTCAGCGATCGCAAAGTGTCGGCAGGCGATACCGCACAGGTCGGCAAGGAATTGCTGAAGGTGATTGATCCGACCAGCATGCGTTTTGAAGGCTTGGTGTCCGCTGACAAGATTGGTGATGTCAAAGCCGGCCAGCAAGTGAGTTTTCGGGTAAATGGCTACGGCGAACAGGAATTTCTTGGCAAGGTCAGGCGCGTCAACCCGGCCGCCAATGCGACTACGCGGCAGGTCGAAGTTCTGGTTGATTTTGTCGACCAGAAGCAGCCCAAGCTTGCTGGCCTGTACGCCGAAGGGCATATCGAAGCAGGCAGCACGACCAGCCTGACCGTGCCAGCGACTGCATTGGTGCGCGATGGTGACAAGGTGTCCATCTGGCGCATGAAAGACAAAAAAATCCAAAAAATGCTGGTCGTCGTCGGCGAAAGGGATGCGCGCAGTGGGGATTTTGCGCTCGTCAGCGGACTATTGGATGGCGATACTGTAATCCGCTATCCCGCAACCAATCTAAAGGACGGGCAGAACGTTCAGCTATCTGCCGCACCGGCCAAAGCGGCCGCAAATGAAGTACCGTCAGCAACGAAGAACGTTCCTGTCACCGCCACGGGGAAATAAGCCATGTTCCTATCTGATTTCAGTATCAAGCGACCGGTGACAACGGTCGTCATCATCATCATGCTGATGTGCCTCGGGTTACTGGCATTGAAGAATTTGCGCGTGAATCAGAATCCGGATGTCGAACAACCGGTGATCGTTGTCAACATTCCCTATCCGGGGGCGTCGCCAGATACGGTGGAACGCGAAATCATCAATCGCGTCGAAAAGTCGCTGCAGAGTATCTCGCAGGTATACAAGATCGAATCTACCGCCAGGGAGAGTTCGGCCACCATCGTCGTCATCTTCAATTTCAAGAAGAACATGGTGGAAGCCTCCGACGAGATCCGCAATGCCATCGCTTCGGTACGGCACAAACTGCCGATCGAAATGCGCGAACCGATTTTGCGCCGCGTCGATCCGGGCACCCAGCCGATCATGCAGATGGCGCTATCGGCATCAAAGCAGTCTCACGCTGAAATCTCGCGCCTTGCTGAAGATACGCTTGCCGATAAATTCCGTGCCATCGATGGTGTAGCAACGGTTAACGTCAACGGTTCGCTGCGCCGTGAGCTTTCAGTATTGCTGCGCGCCGAAAAATTGCGTGAATACAACATCTCCGTCACCGAAGTTGTCGGTGCGCTGCGTGAGCAGAACACGACAGCCCCCGTCGGGCGCGTCAAGGGCACGCTGGATGAACAGAGTATTCGTCTGGTGGGCCGTATCGAATCGCCAGCCGAGTTCGAGCAGATCGTATTGAAACGCCGTGGCAATGAAGTCGTTCGGTTGGGGCAAGTCGCCACCATTGCCGACGGCTTCGCTGAACTCAACAGCTTCAGCGTGCGCAACGGGCATCCAAACGTGGGCATCTCCATTACCCGTTCGCGCGATGCCAGCACGGTCACGGTCTCCAATAAAATCCGCAAAGTTGTTGACGAGATAAATAAGACGCTGCCTGCCGGTTCCAAACTGGAAATTACGCAGGATGGCGGCAAGAGTGCTCAGAGCAGTCTGCAAAATGTGATCGAGGCTTTGATGTTTGGCGCGCTGCTGACCATTTTTGTCGTCTATGCATTCCTCAATTCATGGCGCTCGACTCTCATTACCGCTCTGGCCTTGCCGACATCGGTCATCGCGGCTTTCATTGCGGTGTGGGCTTGCGGTTTCACCCTCAATTTCATGACGCTGCTGGGGCTTTCCCTAGCCATCGGCGTGTTGATCGACGACGCCATCGTCGTCCGCGAAAATATCGTTCGACATATGGAAATGGGTGAAGACCGCCGGACTGCTGCCAGCAACGGTACTGCCGAAATCGGACTAGCCGTGACGGCCACCACGTTCTCAATCATCGCCGTGTTTATTCCCGTCGCGTTCATGGGCGGCGGTGCCGGCGAATGGTTCAGACCGTTTGCCTTGACCGTGGCGACCTCGGTGCTGGTCAGCCTGTTCATTTCCTTCACGCTGGATCCGATGCTGTCGGCCTACTGGGGAGACCCGATCGGCTATCAGCAGCGGCCGAAGAAGGGCCTGAGCCTGTGGCTTTCGCATTTCAATGAATGGTTTGATCACCAAGCCAACCGCTATGGCAACGTCATCGCCTGGGCGCTGCATCATCGCAAGTGGATGGCACTGATCGCCGGACTGACTTTCGTTGGCGCACTCGCCATGCAGCACTTTTTCGGCGGCACCAGTTTCCTGCCGACGGCCGACGGCGACTCCATCGCCATTGAGGTACGCACGCCCTCCAGTGCCAGCCTCGAGTATGCGCGGCTGAAAGTAGAAAAAGCAGCCGAAATTGCGCGCACCATGCCAGAAACTGTGGCGACCAACAGTAACGTGAGTCCAGGTGGTGGTCGCGTCTATGTCGATATCGGCAAGAGCACCAAGCGGAAACGCTCTGGAAGCGAAATCGCGGTTGATTTGCGCAAACTCATGTTGCAGATCGTCGGCGCTGAATATACGGTGCTTGATGATTTGAACAATGGCGCCCGCAAACCCGTACAAATTTTGTTCTCTGGCCCTGATTCACGGCGTCTGATGGAGATCACCACCGATTTCATGGAAAAACTAGCCAAGGTCCCTGGTGCCGTCGACGTTGGACTGTCGCAGCAGGACCCCAAGGACGAATTGCGGATTGAGCTCAATCGGGGCTTGGCAAATTCGCTGGGCATCTCAGTGGGTGATACGGCACAAGCCTTACGTGTGGCTTTTGCCGGCGTAGAGGTCGGCGACTGGGTTGACCCGACGGGCGAATCGCGCGATGTCGCGGTGCGTCTGCACCCGGACGATCGCATCAGCGCGGCCAATATTGAACACCTGCCGATTGCGGTCGGCGGTAGCAACATGATGGTGCCGCTGGATCAAATCGCCACAGTCACCATGGGCAAGGGGCCGGCACAGATTCAGCATTCCGACGGAAAGCGCATGATTGCCGTTTCCGCAAATGCACAGGGCCGCTCCCCAGGCGAAGTTACGTCGGATGCGTTGAAGATCGCCAAGCAGATCGATTTTCCGACCGGCTACGGTTTGGAGCTCGGCGGCGCGTCGCGCGATCAGAACGAAGTTTTCTCGGAAATGTTTATCGCGCTGGTCATGGGTATCGGTCTCATGTATCTGATTTTGGTGATCCAGTTCGGCTCGTTCACGGCACCACTGCCGGTGATGCTTTCGCTGCCGTTGAGCCTCATTGGCGTGGTGGTCGCACTGAAGCTGACCAGTGGAACGCTGAATTTGATGAGCTTTATCGGCATCATCATGCTCATGGGGCTAGTCGCCAAGAATGCCATCCTGTTACTCGATTGCGCGCGCAAAGAGGAGGCGCAGGGCGTGAGCCGTGAAGACGCGTTGATGCATGCCGGCCGTGTACGTCTGCGGCCAATCCTGATGACAACCTTCGCCTTGATCGCCGGCATGCTGCCAGTGGCCATTGGCCTGGGCGAGGGAGGGGAGTTCTATCGGCCAATGGCGGTTGCCATCATTGGCGGCACCATTACCTCTACCATCCTCACTTTGCTGGTGGTGCCGACGTTTTACGACAGCATCGAGATTTCCCGTGACCGTGCCGTTGCAAAATTTTATGTGCGTCAGGAACGCTGGAATTCGCTGGGTGCATTCGTCTTGACGATGGCTGAGGCAATACTGACGCTGCTGTTG
>JBDTPE010000359.1:0-3802 GCA_039932875.1 Betaproteobacteria bacterium
ACATCGTGCAGAAGCGCCTGACCGTCGATACGATTTCCCTGCTCGTCTGCCGCAGAGAGCTCGCCGATCGCATCCCAAGAGCCAATATCGCTCCAGCCGATGCTGCAGGGTACGACTGCGGCATGACGCGTTTTTTCCATGAGCGCGTAGTCGATCGAGATGTCTGGCGCCGCGCCGAAATCTGCCGAACTCAGCTCAAGCTGAGTGAATCCATCCCCCTTGGCGTCGATGGAATTCGCCAGACAAGCATTAACTCTAGATAAGACGTCAGGGCAATATTGCGCCATTTCCTCCAACACAGTGCCTGCGCGGAAGCAGAACATGCCGGAATTCCAGAGAAATTTGCCTGATGCTAAATACTCCACGGCAACTTCTGCAGTTGGCTTCTCGACAAACTGGACAACATCTGTACCATTGGCTTCGATGTACCCATAACCGGTTTCGGGTGCAGTCGGTTGGATTCCAAACGCAACGATTTTGCCTGCAGCGGCCAGCAAGGTAGCCTGCGTGACTGCGTTGGAAAATGCCACTTGATCGGCAATCAAATGATCCGCCGCAAGAATCAGCAAAATTGCGTCAGGTCCATGGGTTTTGGCGACCTGAATTGCGGCGGCGGCAACGGCAGGAGCAGTATTGCGTCCAAACGGCTCAAGAATGTATGAAAGCGGTAACTTTGCCGTATTGACGACGCGATATTCGTCTTGTGTCTTGAAAAAAAGATCCCGATTGGTTACGGTTAATACTTCTGCGACATTTTCGAGCAAGGCACCGCGAATAAAGGCTTTTTGCAAAAGACTTTGGTTGTCGTGAAGACGAATGAAGGGTTTCGGGTGCTGCTCTCTTGATACCGGCCAGAGGCGGGAGCCGGAGCCACCGCAAAGGATGGTTGGAATAAGCTGCATAGACATATTTTCGAGGGGAAGGCGACAAACCAATCAGCGGCTTGCCAAGTGATAAAGTTATCATTCAAACAACCATTTAGTTTACATTACGCAACCGCTTATCACGAAACCAAGCTGAACTTTTGCCTGAAAATGCAGTTGACTTTTGCGCTATGCCCCGGTGTATTTGTCGTCGCAAACTAACCCCATAATCTACAATATGACAACCGCACTCATTACAGGCATTACTGGCCAAGATGGCGCTTACCTCGCTGAGTTATTGCTCAACAAGGGTTACACCGTATACGGAACCTATCGCCGCACCAGTTCGGTCAATTTCTGGCGCATCGAAGAACTGGGTGTTGCCAACCATCCCAACTTGCACCTGGTCGAGTACGATCTGACCGACTTTGGTGCCACGGCACGTTTGTTGCAAAAATTTGACGTGCGCGAAATTTACAATCTTGCCGCGCAGAGTTTTGTAGGTGTCTCGTTTGATCAGCCCATTGCGACCGGCCAGATCACGGGGCTTGGTGTTGTCAATTTGTTGGAAGCCATCAGATTGGTCGATTCGACCATCAAGTTTTACCAGGCAAGCACGTCTGAAATGTTCGGCAAGGTGCAGGCGATTCCGCAGGACGAGAACACCGCTTTCTATCCGCGCAGTCCTTATGGCGTCGCCAAACTCTATGCCCACTGGATGACCATCAATTATCGCGAGTCCTACGACATATTTGCCAGTAGCGGCATTCTATTCAACCATGAGTCGCCATTGCGCGGACGGGAGTTCGTCACCCGCAAAATCACTGACAGTTTTGCCAAGATTCGATTGGGAAAACTCGACGTATTGGAGCTTGGTAATTTGGATGCCAAGCGCGATTGGGGTTACGCCAAAGAGTATGTGGAGGGGATGTGGCGCATGCTGCAAAGCGATGAGCCGGATACATTCGTGATGGCAACCAACGAAACGAAGACTGTACGTGATTTCGTGACCATGGCGGCGAAAGCGGCAGGGTACGCGCTGAGTTGGCGCGGAAGCAAAGAGAGCGAAGAAGCGATTGACATTGGAACCGGTAAGGTTCTGGTTCGAGTCAATCCGGCGTTCTATAGGCCGACGGAAGTTGATTTTCTGCTGGGAAATCCCGCGAAAGCGAAACAGGTGCTGGGCTGGGAGGCGACAACGACGATTGAAGACCTGTGTCAAATGATGGTGGAAGCAGACCTGCGCCGCAACGAGATCGGCGCGACGTTTTAGCGTCCCGTTGCTGAGATGCCAACTACACTGGTTACCGGGATCAATGGTTTCACCGGCAGGTATCTGGCCGAACGATTGAGAACGCTCGGACATACCGTCGTCGGCCTTGGCATTGATGCCGATGTGCCGCCCGAAATGTCGATGTCGAGATGCGACCTGACTGATCGTGAAGGTATGCTGGCACTGGTGCCAAGAATTTCGCCGGATTACGTCGTTCATCTGGGCGGAATTGCATTTGTTGCGCACGGTGATGTCGACGCAATCTATCGCACCAATATCGTCGGAACCCACAATTTGCTTGAGGCGCTGGCGCTGTGCAATACGCCGCCTAAAATGGTGCTGCTTGCGAGCACCGCGCACATTTACGGTAATGCCGCCACTTGCCCCATAGACGAAACCGCAATCCTCGCGCCTGAAAGCGATTACGCCGTCAGCAAGCTGGCGATGGAGAACATGGCGCGCCTTTGGACCGAACAGTTGCGGATCAATATCGTCAGACCGTTTAACTATACGGGTGTGGGCCAATCGCTGAATTTCCTCCTGCCAAAAATTGTCGATCATTTTCAGCGTAAGGAATCGCGAATCGAACTTGGAAATCTCGATGTGATCCGGGACTTCTCGGATGTTCGGGATATCGTCGATCGGTATTGCCGTTTGCTTGAATCCGCTGCAAGGGGTGAGTTATTCAATACCTGCTCCGGAATCGGCCACTCCTTGCAGGAAGTGCTGACCATGATGCGTGAACTTTCAGGCCACAACATGGATGTGGTCGTGAATGCCGCTTTTGTGCGCGACAACGAAGTCCATAAATTGATCGGCTCAAGCGCCAAGCTTGAGACGGTGATTGGTAAGCATATGGCTACGCCTTTGCGGCAAACATTGGCCTGGATGCTGCAATCGAAGTGATAATAAATACCAGCAATGGCGCGGCGTTCCAAGGCATTTATGCCGGCAAAGCCCGCCAATGCTAGTGTTTGCCAAAAATGTTCTCACTTGAATGCCAAAACGATTCCTATTCCTGCAAGGCGTAAGCAGCCCATTTTTCGCGCACCTCGCCGATCAGTTGACGGCTGCCGGGTACAGCGTATTCAAAGTCAATTTCAATTGCGGTGACGCAGCCTATTGGCGTCTGCCGGGTGCATGGCGTTTTCGCGATGAGGTGTCATCGCTGGCGCAGTGGCTTGCCGCGAAACTTGAATCTCACGGATTTACAGATGTGGTGCTTTTTGGAGACCGCCGGCCGATACACATTGCTGCGGTCGAATGTGCAAGACGACTAGGCGTGACGGCGCACGTTTTCGAAGAGGGTTATTTCCGACCGAACTGGATCACGCTGGAGCGCGGTGGCGTCAATCGTTATTCAGCCTTGCCGCGCGATGCTGACTGGTACCTAAAAAACGCGCCGCACTTTCCAGAAGAAACGTATCAACGCGTTCACACATCGCTGTCCGTACGTGCCGCGCACGATATCGCTTATCACTTGGCAAATCTCGGTAACTTCATTGCCTACCCGGGCTACCACACTCATCGTCCGGCAAATGCGGTGGTCGAATATGCCGGGCTGGCAAGGCGGTTTGCGTTGCTAGGCGTTAACGAGCGCCGGGACAAAGTTATTTGTGATCGTCTCGTGAATGAAGGAAAGCCGTTTTTTCTGTTGCCGCTGCAA
>JBDTPE010000360.1:0-3788 GCA_039932875.1 Betaproteobacteria bacterium
AGAGTGGCGAAGGTATAATTGCCAACGTGAAGCAACTCATTCTCGACCTCATTCCCAGCCCCTCGCCGACGCTTGAAAATTTTGTTCCCGGCCGCAATGCGGAAGCCCTGAAAGCCTTGCTGGACGCCGCTTCCGGGCAATCACCCGCAAGGATCATCTATTTGTGGGGTGAACACAGCAGCGGTAAATCACATCTCGCGCAATCGGTCTCGAATGCGGCAAATGGCGTTAGCTATTTTGCGGAACACGCAGGCGTATTGCGCGAGCAAGCGACGAACTTCATCGTGGATGATGTTAACGCCGTTGACGCAAACGGACAGATCGGCGTCTTCAATCTCATCAATCTGATCATCGCCAATCCTGCCAATCATTTGCTGCTGGTCACCGGCAATGCGGCACCACGGGACTTAATCGTCCGACGCGATCTCGCGTCGCGCCTGGGTCAGGGCCTGGTGCTGCAGCTATTCCCGCTGTCGGATGCTGAAAAGTCTGAGGCGCTCAAGGCGCATGCCCAAAGTCGCGGGTTTCTATTGCGTGAAGATGTGATTGCATACCTGTTGCGCCACTCCCGACGTGACCTGGCATCGCTCATGCGATTTCTCGATGCACTCGACAAATATTCCCTCGAAACCGGTCGAGAGATCACCTTGCCGCTGTTGCGCGAAATGGCGCAGCCAAGTCTGGTATGAACCTCGCCCTGTTCGATCTAGATCACACGTTGCTGACGGGCGATAGCGATCACGCGTGGGGCCAGTTTATGGTCGAAGAGGGCCTGGTCGACGGTACCGAGTATGCCCGCAGGAATGATTATTACTGGGGCCAGTACAAAGTCGGCACGCTGGATATCCGCGAGTACCTGGCATTCACGCTAGCGTCCATCGCGGGCAAGTCGAAGGCCGAATTGGCGCCATTGCATCAACGGTACATGACCCGGAAAATTGAACCTATGATCGGCGCCAAAGCGTTGGCTCTTCTGGCCAATCACGCCAACGACCTATGTGCCATTGTCACCGCTACCAATGCCTTCATCACCGCGCCAATTGCGCAGCGCTTTGGTGTGACGCATCTGATCGCCTGCGACGTGGAAATTGTCGATGGCCGCTATACTGGCCTTCCGATTGGGGAACCGTCCTTTCGGGATGGTAAAGTCAGACGGGTACATGATTGGCTGGCGACAATGGATAAACAGGTCACCGATTTCGAGCGCAGCTATTTCTACAGCGACTCGCACAACGATCTTGCCCTCATGGAAGCCGTTAGCGACCCGGTCGCAGTTAACCCCGACGACAGCCTGCGGGCGCATGCCGACGCCCATGGCTGGCCGATTATTTCGACAAGATAAAGATTTCGCGTGATCAAGAAATTCATTGCAAGAGTGTTCGGGACCAGGAAGGCGCCAAAACACGCGGCAGCAAGGGAACGCATATATGCGCGCGATGAACATGGCATTCAGCGTGACGAACTTTCCAATGCCGCGATCAGCGTGTGCGAAGGACTGCACCGCGCGGGCTACAAGGCGTTCGTCGTCGGCGGCGCGGTTCGCGACTTGCTGCTGAGGCGCCACCCTAAGGACTACGACGTCGCGACCGACGCAACCCCCGAGCAGGTCCGCGCCGTGTTTCGCCGGGCGCGAATCATCGGCCGCCGATTCAAACTCGTGCACGTCATGTTTCGCGATGAGACGGTGGAAGTCTCCACGTTTCGCGCAAACCATCCCGCGGCCGACGCGGACGAGAAAGATGGCCGCGCCGATGAACACGGCCGACTGCTACGCGACAATGTTTACGGCAATCAGCAGGAAGACGCGATCCGTCGCGACTTCACCATGAATGCGCTGTTTTACGATCCGGAGCGTGAAGAAGTCTGGGATTGTGTGAACGGCTTTGCCGACATCAAACAAAAACGCGTCGTGATGATCGGTGATCCTACTGCGCGCTACCGAGAGGACCCGGTACGCATGTTGCGCGCGGCGAGACTGGCAGCGAAACTGGGTTTCACGATAGATGCAGCGACAGAGGCGCCGATTGCAGATCTTGGCCCGTTGCTCGACAACGTGCCGACCGCACGACTGTTTGACGAGATGCAGAAAATGCTGTTTTCCGGACACGCGCTCAATGGTATCGAAAAATTGCGGTCGCTAGGATTGCATCTGGGCATCCTGCCGGTGCTGGATTCGTTGTTTGCCGATCCAGGCGCCAAAGCGTTCGTCACCCTCGCCTTGCAGCGCACCGATGAACGCATCGCGCTGGACAAAGGCGTGTCACCGCCATTTCTGTTCGCGGCTCTCTTCTGGTGGCCGATGGTGCAACGTTGGCGTGTGTTGGAAGCCAAGGGGGTGCGGCCGTTGCAGGCAATGCATGAAGCGATGGACGACGTCCTGGACCAGCAACGCAAGACCCTCGCTGTGCCCAGGCGGCTGGATCCGCTGATCAAGGAGTTATGGGCGGCACAGCCGCGTTTCCCGCATCGCTCGCAACGCCAGGCTTTCCGCACGCTGACGCATCCGCGATTCCGCGCCAGCTACGACTTTTATGCCTTGCGCGCCGAGGCGGGTGACGCAGATGCTGAAATCGCGGCATGGTGGGAGCGCTTCCAATTTGCGGATGAACCGACCAGAGAGGCAATGCTGCTGCCGGACAACGAGCCAAAGGCCAAGAAGCGCCGCCGCAGCAAGAAGAAAACCACCAAGGAGGAAGGTCAAGCAACGCTGGACCTGTCGCAGCCGTCACAGACATCTCCTCCGGAATCGGCTGCGTGACCATCTCAGACGCCAACTTGTCTGCGGTGCGCTCGACCGTATTTATTGCTCTCGGTAGCAACATGGACAACCCGCAGATGCATGTGCGGCGTGCCTTGCGCGAACTCGACGAGTTGCCCGAAACCGCATTGCAGAAAGTCTCGTCTCTGTACCAAACCGCGCCGGTGGGAATGGTGGATCAGCCGCATTTTATCAACGCAGTTGCGCAGATCACTACCACGCTGTCGCCCCACGATTTGCTGACGAAGCTGCATAGTGTCGAAGCGCAACATGGCCGCCTCAGAAATAGCCCAAGCGAAGAGCGAAACGGCCCGCGAACGCTCGATCTGGACGTCCTCTTGTTCGACAATGTGCAGATTAGTGAGCGTGGTCTCACCGTCCCGCATCCGCGCATGCACGAACGTGCGTTTGTGTTGTTGCCATTGTTAGAGATTGCGCCACAGGTCGGCATTCCTGGAAAGGGTTTGGCAAAAGACTACCTGGCGTCGCTGGATATCTCCGGCGTGAGATACCTGACATCCGAAGAGCAAACTTGACGAAACCGAAAACCGCATTGGTGGGGCTAGATCGCCATTCGACGCGCTGTTCCAGGCATAAATGGCTGGAGAGGTGCGCCAGTACTGGTGTCTATCCGTTGCTCGCGACAGTGGTGATTGCGAAATGAAATATCGCTACATCGTCGTCGAAGGGCCCATCGGCTGTGGCAAATCAACACTTGCTAGACTGCTGGCCGAGCACTATCGAGCCGACTTGTTGCTCGAAGATCCGAGCGCCAATCCGTTCCTGCCCTTGTTCTATCGCGATATGAAACGGCATGCGCTTTCCACCCAGATGTTTTTTCTGTTTCAGCGCATCAATCAACTCGCGGCCGTTCGCCAACCAGACCTGTTTGAGCGCAAAACGATCGCTGATTACATGCTGGCTAAAGATGCCTTGTTCGCCAAACTCACCCTGGATGACAACGAATTCAATCTCTATTCGCAGCTCTACAATCACCTGAAGCCACAGGCACCTACGCCGGATCTGGTCA
>JBDTPE010000361.1:0-3731 GCA_039932875.1 Betaproteobacteria bacterium
TTGGGCAAAACTACTTTTAAATCCAATGCGGAATTTCAGGAGAAGCTGACCGAATTGCGCCCGATACTGGATTTCGATGCGCAATTTGCACAAGCGATCAAGAAGTACCCTGTCGTCTTGTCATTTGCCGGAAACAATGAGCGAACAGGTTTGCAGAAACTCGAACTGGGCGTCTTGCCGCTACCGTCATTTACGGCAACAACATTCAACAAAAAATCAATCAGTTCCCTGGAGATCGAAGGTTACAGCGGTAACCTGAAAATGTTACAGGATGCGGCTTCGGCGACCGGGCATGTGTTGCCGCAGATCGATTTCGACGGCGTTGCTCGACGTCTCCCACTGTTTGTCAAATACAAGGATGGCTATTACGAATCATTATCACTGGCGGTGTACCGGGCCTTCCTCGACAACGAGCCCATCAGGGTCATTCTGCGTGACGATGAGGGCGACAATCGGACAAAAATCAAGAGCGTGGATTTGCGCAATACCACCATTCCCGTGGACGACGAAGGTTCAACGCTGATCCCGTTCCGCGGCAGAAGCCCGATGTTCCGCTATGTTTCCGCGACTGACGTTATCCGCGGCAACCTGACTAAAGGCGAGCTTGAGGGAAAAATTGCATTGGTAGGCACATCGGCACAAGGTTTGTTTGATCTGCGTAGCTCACCGGTTGGTGAGGTGTACCCAGGGGTTGAAACCCACGCCAACATGATATCGGGCTTCCTCGACAACAATCTCAAGCGCAAACCGCAGTTCGAGACGGCGATCAGGGCGCTAATAATTTTGCTGATCGGTTTACCACTCGCGGTCGCACTGGTGAAGATGAATCCATTGGTCGCGACGATTACCGTGCTGGTTACTGCCGCAATTTTCTCCGCGTTCAATTTGTATTGGTGGTATCAGGGCTACGTTTTGCCCTTGGCGCTGCCGTTGTTGCTGATTGGCGCGCTGTTCTTGCTGAATATGGCGTATGGCTTCTTTATTGAAGCGCGCTCAAGACGACAGATCACCGGTATCTTCGGTACCTATGTGCCCAAGGAACTGGTCGACGAAATGGCCAAGGACCCAGGCACCTATACGACCAAGGGTGAAAGCCGCGACATGACGGTGCTGTTTTCAGACGTGCGCAATTTCACGACAATTTCCGAAGGGCTAGCTCCGACTGAATTGACAGCGATGATGAATGCCTACCTGACACATATGACGGTAAGCATTCAGGAAGATCGTGGCACCATCGACAAGTACATCGGCGACGCGATTATGGCGTTCTGGGGTGCGCCACTGAAAGATGAAAAGCACGCCGAACATGCGCTGCGTTCGGCCCTGGCGATGCAAAAGAAGGTGAAAGAAATTGGTCCCGAATTCATAAAGCGTGGCTGGCCACCTCTTGAAATCGGCGTTGGTCTCAACTGCGGCATGATGAACGTCGGCGACATGGGCTCGACCTTCCGTCGAGCGTATACGGTGTTGGGAGATGCGGTCAATCTGGCGGCGCGCCTTGAGGGCCTGACAAAGGAATATGGGGTCGGTATCCTCGTTTCGGAAAATATTGTCGCCACCGTACAGGATATCGTCTATCGGGAGCTAGACAGAGTGCGCGTCAAAGGCAAGCTTGAGCCAATTTCCATTTATGAGCCGATTGGCAAGAAGGGCGAGGTACCCAATCAAATAATTGAAGAAATTGACCGATTCCATCGCGCGCTTGATCTGGTTCGATCACAGAAATGGGATGATGCTGAAACTTCGCTCCAGAAGCTTATCGAAGCTGATCCCAAGCGCAAGGTATACGGGAAATATATGGATCGTATTGCCACATTGCGCGCCAATCCGCCAGGCGCCAATTGGGATGGTGTTTATACGTTTACCCATAAGTAGGACACGTTCCACGATAAATGATCCGCCATTCTCGAAGACCGGGAATGGCGGATTTGTTTTTCCGCCGAAATTCCGTGTGACTTTCTGCGCACGCGCCACTAACCACCATATCTCACATGATCACCTATCCTCATGAAACACCCCCTGCGCCAGGCGAATCCATTCTGGTTGCACCCGGAATTTACTGGATACGCATGCCGTTGCCGTTCGCGCTCAATCACATCAACCTGTGGCTGCTTGAGGACCAGGACGAGGCCGGTGAGAGCTGTTGGACCATCGTCGACACCGGTTATGGTGTGGCCGCCACCCATGCGCTCTGGAATCAGCACTTTGCCGGCATCATGGGTGGCAAGCCGGTCAAGCGCATCATCGTGACTCACTATCATCCGGACCATGTCGGTTGCGCTTCATGGCTGCACGAAAAGACCGGGGCACCGGTATGGATGACGACGTCTGAATATCTGTCTGCGCACGCTGCGGCTGAAGACGTTGCCGGTTTTGATCGGGAAAATTCGGCGCGCCTTTTTATCGCCCATGGCCTTGCCAAAGCACGACCGGACTTCGCCGAGGCACAGAAGGTGCGGGCAGGCGCGTACAAGCGTGGCGTGCCGACCGTGCCTCGGCAGTACTATCGCATCATGGAGAACGATGAAATCAACATCGGCGCACGCACCTGGCGGGTGATTACGGCGTTTGGTCATGCGCCAGAGCACGCGACATTGTTTTCTCGCGATGACAACATTCTGATTTCCGGCGATCAGGTACTGCCGCGTATCACCACCAACGTCGGTGTGTGGGGCAATCAGCCGGAGGCGAATCCGCTCAAACAATTTCTCGACAGCATGGATAAATTTGAGCCACTTCCCAAAGACACGCTGATACTTCCTTCGCACGACCGTGTTTTTGTCGGATTGCACGAGCGCCTTGCACAACTGCGACAACATCACGCCGAGCGGCTAGCGGAGCTGGAAGCGGCGATTGAAACGCCAAAACACGCCGCCGAGATATTGCCCGTGTTATTTCGCCGTCCACTCGACGAGCACCAACTGGTGTTTGCCATCGGCGAGGCGATCGCACATCTACATTTCCTGTGGCGTGCCGGTCTCGCCAATCGCACTGTTGACGCTGACGGCATCTACTTGTTTCAACGAGTTTCGGCGGGCTAGTGATCAGACAGGCGTGGGCCATTCGGTCGGCGCTGTCACTGCAGGCAAGGTTAGTGAAAACGTAGTACCGCTCGCGCCCTTTGTGGTTTTACTGGTGACTTCAATTTCACCATGGTGGCGTGCAAGGACGGTCTTCACAAAAACCAGCCCCAGCCCAATACCGTCTTCGTCAGGCTGACCTTCAAGTTTCAATCTTGTGAATCGCTGAAATAGTCTGGACATATCGGCCGCGGCGATGCCGTAACCCTGATCTGACACGTTTAGCCGCCATTTATCGTCGTCGCGCTGCAGGGTCATGGAAACGCAAGTCTCAGGGGGACTGTACTTGATCGCGTTCGACAGCAAATTGATGAGCGTGCGGGTGAGAAGATCGCGGTCACCCAACACCCAGGCATCAGACGTCTGTTCGCCGACAGTCACTTGAATTTTCTTGGCCGATGCCAGCGACCAGACCTCTTCGGCGGCGTCCCGCATCAGCTCGTTGAGCTCAAGTGCTACGAAGTCCTGCGAGCGGGCGCGTTCGGCCGTAGCCAGCCGAAGAAAATCATCGGCGAGATTCAAGGTGCGCCGGGCGTATTTGCCGATTCGTTCCACCAAGCGCTCAACTGGCACGAGCTCGGGCTCCTCGCGCTGCATTTCCAGTAACGTCAGAATCGATGCCTGCGGCGAGCGCATGTCGTGCGATAGAAA
>JBDTPE010000362.1:0-3730 GCA_039932875.1 Betaproteobacteria bacterium
GTGAACGTTTCCCGCCAATCGTAAGGCCCCGGCGGCTATTTTGGCAACGATTTGATATCTTCGGCCAGTCGCATATAGACCTTTTTCAGCGCAGCTTCGGACGCAAGCACATAGCCGTGCTGGGTGTTTTCACCGACCACTTCCTCAACCATATAGCTGCGCTCCAGCAGAAGCGCGAACGGCTGCTTGCGTTGCAACGCAAAATGCAACGCGACAACCGCTCTGGCATTGCCGCCATCAACGCCCCCATCGCTACCGATGAGCTTTTCCAGCCTCAGTACCTTTGCGTTCAGCACAAAGCCAATCCCGCTTCCCGTTGAAACATCAGTCACGCGAGGCGCCATGGCCATCGCCTGCAGACTGACGCGTAGGTGTTCTTGCAATAGCGCAGCGGGTGGTTCACTCCAGAATTGGTAATGATATTGTTGCAACTCACGCGGACGATTTGCCGAGGCGTACAGCATGGCGCGCTCGGCATAGGGACCCTCAGCACGCAGTGGTGAAACATAAAGCCCTTCATTCAAAATAGGCAGCGCAGCAATTGCACCAGTGACGGCCTCCAGGCGAAAAAATCGATCAGTCGGAACTGGCTGCGAAGACTGGCATCCCGCGATGACAAGCGCGACACCACAAATCAGGCATCTAATAGTGGGGCTCATTTTTTTGCCTCCACAGAATCAGCGGGAGGCGGACTACTGAAAATCGCCGACGGGCTTTCGCGTAACTGACGTGTCAACTCGTTCATATTGCGACTGGCCCGCTCAAGGTTGGACAAAATGGTTTGCGTCTGTCGCATGGCAGCACTGATCTCTGCCTCGGTTTGTTTGAAGTCATTCAGCGTTTGATTGACTTTCTCGGTTGCCTGGTCGCCATTTTTCAGGATCGTACTCACGTACTGGCGGTTTTCATTGTTGAGTAGCTGGCCAAGATTTCCAGTTGCCTGTTCGCCATTCTTGAGCATATTGGTCATGTACTGGCGATTCTGGGCATTCAGCAACTGGCCCAAATTCTCCGCCGCCGTGTTGAGGCGCACGAGAGCTGCATTCGCCTGGTCTAGTGTCATACCGCCTTTGTGTTCGAGCATTCCACCAACCTTATCAACCTGGCGATTCAGCGTCTGCAAAGCCGGGCGCACGTCATCCCGGGCGATGCTGCGCAGGTCGCCCGCCAAGCCGCCAAGCGCCGCGATCAGTGGGGGATTGTCAAGCGCCTTAACCGTCTGTCCCGGCTTCAAAAATTCCTTGCTCGTTCCTTGCTGTACATCAATCAGTTGCCCGGACAGCAAACCGGAGGAGCCGATGGATGCAACGCTATCGACGGGGATCTTCCAATCCTGCTTGAGCGACAATTGCACCCGATAGTTAACGCGGCCCTCCTTGCTGACGGGCTCAACGCTTTGTACCTGCCCTACCTGGTAGCCGTCGTAGGTCACCGGTGAGCCATCCGAAATACCGGCGACATTGGCAAAGGTCGCATAGTACGAGTCGTGCTTTTCGGTGTGCCCGCTCAGTCGTGCCAATGCATAGATGAGCAAACCCATCGTGATCAGTACAAAGGTCCCGACCAAGGTGTAATTGACGTTGTCGCGCTTCATGGTTTCATCCTGTGTTTCATTGTTTCGCCCTATGTTAAACGTTATGTCAGTTCGCGCGTCAAGCGCTGCAAATAGGCGTCTCCGTCTACCTCATCGTGTCGTGGTTGGCGTTGCAGCAGGCTGACGATGCGGGGATGATCCGAGCCGCGCACCTCTGCGACGGTGCCGGTCAGCAGGATGTGTCCCTGATCTAGTACCGTAATACGATCCGCGATCTTGAATGCGCTTTCCAGTTCATGCGTCACGACCACGATGCTCATCCCCATCGCTTCCTGCAGATTCAGGATGAGCTCATCCAATTCGACCGACGCGACTGGATCAAGCCCCGCGGAGGGCTCGTCGAAAAATAACAGGCGCGGATCGAGCGCGATAGCGCGCGCCAACGCGGCACGCTTCAACATTCCGCCTGACAACTCGCTTGGCATCAAATCCTCAAAGCCATTCAGATTCACCACTTCAAGCTTCATCCGCGCCATGATCTGGATGGTATTTTCGTCGAGTTTGGTATGTTCGCGCAGCGGCAACGCGACGTTTTCGGCCACGCTCATCGAATTGAAGAGCGCACCGCCTTGAAACGAAACGCCCATCTGTCTGCGCAGGACAAACATTTCTTGCGCAGAAATGCGCGTGATGTCCTGACCCAGCAATTTCACCGACCCCGACGTCGGGCGGTTTAAGCCAAGAAAATGGCGCAGCAGCGTGCTCTTACCCGAGCCACTACCGCCCATGATGACCATGATCTCGCCCTGCGCGACGGTCATGTCGATCTCGTGCAATATCTTGCGGTCGCCATAATGCGAGACCAACTTGCTGATTTCAATGGCAGGCGTATCTGGTGACACCATATCAGCGGCTCAAGAACCCGGTGACCAACATATCGGCAAGAATGATGGAGACGATACAGAGTACGACGGATCGTGTGGTCGCCCGCCCTACGCCTTCCGCACCACTCTTGACCTGAAAGCCGTTGACGGCACCGATGATGGCAATCAGCATGGCAAAGGCAATGCTTTTGTAAATACCGCCCAGCAGATCGCTGGTCGTGAGTGCGGCAAAACTGCGGTCAAAGAATACCTCTAGCGGCATTCCCAACGCAGCCAGACAATACAAGGCGCCGCCCAACATCGCCACCAGATTAGCCAGCACCGTCAAGCAGGGCATGGTGAACATCAGTGCAATCAGCAACGGGGCGACCAGATATCGCACTGGATTGACGCCGATGACACGAAGCGCGTCAATTTCCTGCGATACCGTCATCGTCCCGATGCGCGCCGCTACTGCCGAACCGGATCGCCCGGCAACAAAAATGCCCGTTATCAGCGGCGCAAATTCGCGGCTCACTGAATAAGCAATCCCCACCACAACCTGAGAATCCGCGCCGAATTGCCTGAGCGTATGTATACCCTGCATGGCCAGCATCGTGCCCGTCGCAAAGCAGGCGATGCAGACGATGGGGATGGCACGAACGCCAACTTCAACGGCCTCCTTGAATATCGCAGAAACGCGTACCGGCTGATTGCGCCAATAACCCAGCAACAGCCAATACAGGCTTTCAAACAGCAACGCGCTGGCATACCCGACCTCGTCGCCAAACTTGGCAGTCTGTCGACCCACCCAATCCACCGCAGCCAGCGGTGTGCGCACGAGACTAGGTTGCAAGATCGCCACACTCGGCAACACTACCCACGATGCGGAATACCTTATCCAGTCGGGCCAGTTTGATGACGCCCAGCACACTGCCGGTTGGTGCGGCGAGCACAAAGCCCTGCCCCAGTTTTTTTGCGTTCTGCAGCGCCTCCACCAGTGTCGCCACGCCAGAACTGTCCATATACGTCACCGCCGATAGATCGACCGCAACTGGGCATCCTGTTTTGACCAGGTCGAGCAGCACCTTCCTCGCAATGGGTGACGAATGCATATCGACCTCACCGGTCAGGGAGAGGATCTGAAGCTTGCCTTGCGCGGTTACGGTATGGGTCACGATATTTCCAGGAGATTTTGTTTGTCCATACGGACGCTCATGTAGAGCAGGTTTCCGTAACCTTGAGGTGGTGCGCAAAATTCCATTTCATCCATCAATTGCTCAATGAAATGGACCCCTAACCCGCCGGGACGTACATCATCCAATGACCGCGA
>JBDTPE010000363.1:0-3717 GCA_039932875.1 Betaproteobacteria bacterium
GCTTCGCAATGCCGTTTGCCAGCGGGATTGCAGGCGGTCGATGTTTCGGGTGGCGTTCGCATAGTGAAGCAAGCAAATGGCTGACGCACCGACGCTTATTAGGGTGCAGCGGGGTGAGAGTGTCGTCACGCTTTGCCCCGACCTGGGTGCCGCTATTGCCCGATTTACCTGGCGCGGGATCGACATCCTGCGCCGAACACCTGACAGCGCAATCAATGAACGCTTGATACGGCAGATGGGCGCCTACCCGTTGGTGCCTTACTCAAACCGCATTGGTCAGGGGCGACTTATTGTCGGCGAACAAAAGTACACCCTACGGCAAAACTTCCCGCCGGGATTGCACGCAATCCACGGCTTTGGGTGGCAACGAGCATGGCAGATTGCCACGCAAACCGTCGATTCCGTATCGCTGCGTTTGCAGCACACACCCGATGCCGACTGGCCATTCGCTTGCGAGGCAAGACAAGTGGTGCGACTCACCGCCAACGCGCTACAGCTTGAGCTGTCAGTAAGGAACATTGATACGCGCGTGATGCCCGCGGGTTTGGGGTTTCATCCATTCTTCCCGCTGACCCCGGAGACCCATCTGCAAAGCGACTGGAAAGGCATGTGGAAAATGAGTGCCGATTCACTGCCGACAGAGCTGGGTCCGGTGCCGCCAGAGGCTGACTTCAGCCAGTTGCGACCGGTGGCCGGATGGAGAGTCGATCATTGTTTCACCGGCTGGAGCCGCCGCGCGGTGCTCGATTATCCGACCCACCGCCTGCAAATCGATGCGAGCGACCTGTGTCGACAGATCGTGGTGTTCGCGCCCAACGACGGACGCAACTTCATTGCGCTGGAGCCGGTCACCAATATCAACAACGCCTTTGCACTCGCAGCGAACGGCAGAACCGATACCGGCATGCGCATGCTTGCCAGTGGGGAGTCCATGGAGATTTCCATGTCAATAACCCTGAGCGGACGGGCAGGGCGTCCGGCAGCGGCGTTGTGAGCGAAGCAATTGACATCGCGGACGCGCATTTGGTGCTAGACGCCCGTGCGACACTGGCCGAATGTCCGTTATGGAGCCCGGCGGAGCAAAAGCTCTATTGGGTCAATATTTCCGGCTGCACGATCAACCGCTTCGATCCCGCAACAGGCAACAACGAGCATTGGCCGATGCCCTTTGAGCCGGGTTGTATTAGCTTAGCGGCGGGTGGCGGGCTTATCGCCGCGCTGCGCGACGGTTTCTATCGGTTCTCCCCGGCCGATGGCCGACTTGAAAAAATAGCGGACACACCATATGACGTCCATTGCATGCGTTTCAACGATGGCCGCTGCGATAGTGCCGGACGTTTCTGGGCGGGTGCCATGTATGAGCCGCGCACGGCCGAGCGGGCGGCAGTCTATTGCCTTGAGCGCGGCAAGGTCCGCACCGGCTGGGGGCCCGATGAAAACCTTGGCGTGAAAGTGAGCAACGGCATGGCGTTCACAGCAGATGGCCGCTACGTCTTTCAGTCGGATACGCCGAACCACGTCATCTATCGTTTTGCATTCGATTCGGAAAAAGGCGCGGTCAGTGAGCGCCGCGAGTTTGCGCGTGTGCCGGACAATCGTGCAGATATTGCCTATGGTGGCAGGCCCGATGGTGCTGCAATCGATTGCGAAGGAAACTATTGGAGTGCGCAGTATGAGGGTCGCCGCGTGCTGCGCTTTTCGCCCGAAGGAAAAATCACCGGCATCGTGCGCGTGCCGGCCAAACGCGTGACGATGGTCGCGTTTGGCGGGGTTGATCTGCGCACGATGTATATCACCACGGCGCGCGAAGGTGCTGATGATGCGGAGTTGCGCGGCGAACCGCAGGCTGGCGGGATATTCGCCTGTGTGCTGAATGTGGCAGGGCGCGTAGAGCCACAGTATATGGATTGAGTGGCGTCCACAATGCGGCCATGCCAACCAACTTTTGTCGTAGGATGAGCGACGACGTGACACTCAGAGAAAGAACGCGATGCATGCCATGACAACCTATCCCAGCCTAGCCGAGCGCGTGGTGTTCGTCTCTGGCGGCGGCTCCGGCATCGGTGCGGTTCTCGTAGAACACTTCGCGCAGCAGGGCGCACGCGTGGCATTTTGCGATATCGATGACGCCGCAAGCACGGCGCTGGTTGTCAAACTCGCCGCAACCTGCAAGCACGCACCGCGCTTCGGACATTGCGATGTATGCGACATTGAAGCCTATCAAGCACACTTGGTTAAGGTCGAGGCAGAGCTGGGTGCTATTCGCGTGCTAATCAACAACGCCGGCAACGATGCCCGACACACGCTCGCCGAACTCACACCCGAGTATTGGGACCGCTGTCAGGCCTTGAATCTGAAACATCAGGTCTTCGCGATCCAGCAAGTGGCACCGGGAATGGCGGCGGCAGGTGGCGGCTCGATCATCAACCTTGGCTCGATATCGTGGATGCGAGGCCGCGCCAATCTGGTTGGGTACACAACAGCCAAGGCGGCTATCTCCGGACTTTCTCGTACGCTCGCACGCGAACTTGGCGAACAAAATATCCGCGTTAACACGCTTGTGCCCGGTGCCATCGTTACCGAGCGGCAGCAGGTGCTGTGGCGCAACCCCGAAGAAGATCAGAAATTCATCGATCTGCAGTGTCTCAAGTTTCGCCTCGATCCAGCGCATGTGGCGCGTACTGCTTTGTTTCTGGCCGCAGACGATTCGAACGGCATTACCGGACAGAACATCATTGTTGACGCCGGGTTGGCGCAGGTTTCGGTTGCGGGTTAGTGCAATGCTAAGGGCCAGATTGCGGGCAGCACGTGAAATTTCGTTTGGCGCAATATTGAACTGGAGGATGGGAGTGAAAAAACTACTCGCCCTGCCGGTTTCACTTTCTTTTTCGGGTGCCTTGGCGCAGACCTTTCCGGCGAAAGCGTTCACGGTCATCGTGCCGTTGATGCTGATGGCCACGCAGGATTCGCCATTCAAGAGTTCCGGCGAAATGGCAACCGCTTTGCTAGGCGAGCGCGTCAACCGCCACCCGTTTTCGCCAGATCGCTGAAGTACTCGTAGTGCTCGGTATTGACGAGGGAGCGCCGAAATTCTACCGGCGCATCATGAAACGTCATTGCGACGCGGCGAATCTCCAGCAGCGGCGCTCGCAACTTGATACCGAGCACGCCGGCGCTTTCTGCGTCGGCGAGTCGGGCGCGAAGCCGTTCGGCTGAGCGCACAACTGTGATGTCATAGGCACTTTGGTACAGGTGATAAATGGTGTTGGGACAACCAGCGAATTTTGCAGCCGTCAGTTTGGGAAACAGCGCCTGCGGAATTACGATGGTGTCGAAAATGACCGGTTCTGCAGCAAGCTTCAAAACATTGCGGACGCGGAACACTTTGGCGCCCGCGTTGATGCCCAAATGTGCGGCCTCCTCCGTATCTGCCACACCGCTGACGAATGACAGCATCACCACTTCCGGGGTCAGCTTGCTGCCATCGTTGCACACAATATGAAAAAAATGAAACATCAGCCGTGCGCGATTGTGTGCGGCCACAAAGGTGCCGCGACCCTGCTGGCGAATAAGGATATTTTCGCTGACCAATTCGTCGACGGCCTTGCGGACGGTACCCACGGCGACCTTGAAACGCTCCGCGAGCTTCCATTCCGCCGGGATCGCGCTACCGGGCTTCCACTCGCCGGCGCTGATGGTTTCGGTAAGCAGGCGCTT
>JBDTPE010000364.1:0-3704 GCA_039932875.1 Betaproteobacteria bacterium
TGCGCGCTTACAACCTGGCATTCGAGACCTACGGCACGCTGAGCGCCGACAAATCGAATGCCATCCTGATCTGCCACGCGCTCAATGCCTCACATCACGTCGCAGGTACTTACGCGGACGAACCCGACAACCTCGGCTGGTGGGACAACATGGTCGGTCCCGGCAAACCGGTCGATACTGATCGCTTCTTCGTCATCGGCGTCAATAATCTGGGGTCCTGTTTTGGGTCAACCGGTCCGCTATCGATCAACCCAGAAACCGGACGCGCATACAGCGCCGATTTCCCGCTGGTAACGGTGGAAGACTGGGTCGACTCGCATGTGCGCCTGATCGAGTACTTGGGAATCACCAAGCTGGCGGCGGTGATGGGCGGTTCACTCGGCGGCATGCAGGCCATTTGCTGGGCAACGCGCTACCCCGAACGCGTCGCCAACGCGCTCGTCATTGCGGCGGCACCTAATCTGTCGGCGCAGAATATCGCCTTCAACGAGGTCGCGCGGCAAGCGATCCTGACCGATCCCGATTTCCACGGTGGCCATTTCGCTGCGGAACACGTCGTGCCCAAACGTGGCCTGACGGTGGCACGCATGATCGGCCACATCACCTACATTTCGGATGACCAGATGGAATCGAAGTTCGGCCGCGATTTGCGCGCCGGACTGAAATATTCCTTCGACTCCGAATTCCAGATTGAGTCATATTTGCGCTATCAAGGCGAGAAATTCTCCACCTATTACGACGCCAACACTTATTTGCGCGTCACCAAGGCACTCGATTATTTCGACCCAGCGCGCGAATATGGCGGCGATCTGGCCAAGGCGCTGGCCCCCGCAACCGCCAAATTTCTAGTGATTTCGTTCACCACAGATTGGCGTTTCTCACCCGCGCGCTCACGCGAGATCGTCAAGGCGCTGCTGACCGAAAAGAAGAACGTGACCTACGCTGAGATCGAAGCGCCGCATGGTCACGATGCGTTCCTGCTCGATGATGCGCAATATCTCGGTGTGGTGCGGGCGTTTCTGCGACATGCCGCTAACCCAGTCATTGCGACAAAGGTTGCGGCGGATGCCCCTGGAGCCACTCTCCCTTCGCGGGAGACAAAGGAACACTTGAAGAGGAGCAGAAGCGGGAGCACGGGGGCCAAAGCATGATCACCCGCAAAGACTTCGAAGCCATCTCCCACTGGATCAGACCCGGCGCATCCGTCCTCGACCTCGGCTGCGGCGACGGCGAACTGCTCGTCCACCTGAAGCAATCACAAAACATCATCGGCTACGGCATTGAGAACGATGACGCCGGCATCCTCGCCTGCATCACCAATGGGGTTAACGTCATCCAGTCGAACCTCGAATCGGGATTGAAAGAAGTCGGTGACGGCACGTTCGACTACGTCATCCTCTCCCAGACTTTGCAAGCCATGAAGCGCACTGAAGCAGTGGTGGATGAAATGCTGCGCGTGGGACGTGAGGCCATCGTCAGCTTTCCCAATTTCGGCTATTGGCAGCACCGCTGGCAATTGCTCAAAGGCCGTATGCCGGTTTCGGATGCCTTGCCCTACGTATGGCACAACACGCCCAATTTGCATATGTGTACCGTCGCCGATTTCGATGCGTTTTGTGCACGGAAGAAGTTGCGCGTGCTGAATCGGCTGGTGATGAATGGCGAGCGAGAGCAGACGCTGCTGCCGAATTTGATGGGGACATTGGCGTTGTATCGGTTGGCGAAGCAGTAGAAGGCGTACCACGTGGCGATACGCTTGCGTTGTTTTGTCCGAAGGTATTACAAGCAAGAAGCAATTTATATGGCTATTTACATTCGAGTTTCAACCAGTTTTCTAGGCTTTTTGCTTTGCGCGGCATGTATCAATGCGTCCGCGTTTACGACCGCCTAGCCTGACCGTTTCGCCTTCTCGATTGGTGTTGCGCCCCGCGTGTCAAGCGCAGACGCGCCGCGCATCCTTTTTGCCAATGGCTGTACAGGCCCGGTCACACTCGACGAATCCGAGGTAATGACAACTGGCACGCTTGTGATGCGTAGCGTCCCATTTTCAGTCGGCTGTGTGGAACCAACCAGAGTGTTGAGCTACACGCCTCGAAGCGTCGGCACGCTAAAAGTCATCATGAAACGTCCCGATGGCAGCACTATTGCCCAGGCATCGATTGAAAACGTGGCGGGAACGCGTTCGACGGTCAATCTGGATGGCATGTGGTTCGATCCGGCGACAAACGGGTCGGGGATTTCATTTCATTGACCCGATATTGGTCAGCGTCAATTGATTTTGCAAAAAGTCTAGGGTCAGGCTTTCAATATCGCTTTTTGCCCCTGATGTTCGTCACAACCCCGCATGTTTTCAAAGTTGCTTGTAATGTAGTTTTGCATTACGATGCAATTTGTCCAAAGACTACGGAGGTATCGATATGGCCACATTGACTGTGACGGCGAAGGGGCAGGTCACGTTTCGAAAAGAAGTGCTGCAACATCTTGGCATCAAACCAGGAGAAAAGATCGAGCTGGCTTTGCTGCCGGATGGCCGGGGGTTGCTCAAAGCAGCGCGGCCGAGCGGAACGATTGAGGGATTCGTTGGGTTGCTCGCGGGTCGGACGAAGAAAGTTGCCACTCTTAAAGAAATCGACGACGCCACCACTCAAGGGTGGGCTGGCCAGGAATGAAGGTTTCGGTCGATACCAACGTTCTAGTGCGCGCTGTCGTGCGCGATGATAAAACGCAAGCGAAAGTCGCGATCAAGGTTTTGAGGGATGCCGAATTGATTGCAATCGCGTTGCCGTGCCTGTGTGAGTTTGTATGGGTGCTGCGCAGGGTTTACGATTTCCAACCAGTTGATGTGGCTAACGCGATTCGCGCGCTGCTCGCAGCTGCAAACGTGGAAATGAACAGACCAGCAGTAGAGGCAGGTTTGTCTGTGCTTGATGCTGGCGGAGATTTCGCTGACGGTGTTATTGCCTACGAAGGGAATTGGCTGGGCGGGGAAACCTTCGTTTCGTTCGACAAAAAGGCGGTTGCGCTGCTTAAGGCACAAGGGCAGCTAGCCAGCTTATTGTCCTAGCTGCCTGTCGAAGTTGAACAAGCAAAGTGGTGTCAAGCATTGATGTTGCTTAGAAGTAGGTAGTCACCCGAGAGGGGATCAGACACTCATGGTACCCGACTGAGCAAAGTGCATCGTCATCCGAGAGTGGCGGAGACGGCCAGAATCCTCGCCTGCATTGCTAACGGCGTGAACGTCATCCAGTCAAACCTTGAGTCAGGATTGAAGGAAGTCGGTGACGGCGCCTTCGACTACGTCATCCTTTCGCAGACTTTGCAGGCGATGAAGCGCACCGAAGCAGTGGTCGATGAAATGCTGCGCGTCGGTCGTGAGGCCATCGTCACCTTTCGCAATTTCGGCTACTGGCAGCACCGCTGGCAATTGCTCAAAGGCCGTATGCCGGTTTCCGATGCCTTGCCATACGCGTGGCACAACACGCCAAATGTGCACATGTGTACAGTGGCTGACTTCGATGCGTTTTGTGCACGCAAGAAATTGCGGGTGCTGAATCGGCTGGTGATGAATGGCGAACGAGAGCAGACGCTGTTGCCGAATTTGATGGGGACGTTGGCGTTGTATCGGTTGGCGAAAAGCTAAGCTACGTTCAATACGACTGCCTTTCGATGTGCCTAACCTGAGTGATGCCATTTACTATCGTTGT
>JBDTPE010000365.1:0-3700 GCA_039932875.1 Betaproteobacteria bacterium
ATGACCTCAATGAGAACGTAAATCTCTACACTGAGTTTTCATTCCATGACGATCATACCGTCGCGCAGATTGCCCCGGGCGGCCTCTTCCTCGGACCGACGTACAACATCAGCTTTGATAATCCCCTGCTCTCGGCCGACTGGAGGCGCGATCTGGGCCTGCTCAATAGTGGTGACACGGCAGGTGTCTCGATCGGACGCCGCAATATCGAAGGCGGCGGACGCCAGGACGATATCCGCCACACATCATTTCGCACCGTTATCGGCTTGAAAGGCGAATTTGCCAAAGTCTGGAATTACGACGTATTCATGCAGACCGCGAAAGTCATTTACCAGCAAACCGGCAAGAATGATTTCTCTATCGCACGAACACAAAAAGCGCTGGATGTGGTGAATGTAAACGGTGTTCCCCAATGTCGTTCATTCGTCGACGGCTCGGATCTAAATTGCGTGCCCTATAACCTGTGGAGTCTAGGCAAGATCACGCCCGCGGCCTTAAACTATATTTCGATCCCCGGATTCCAGAAAGGCTCCACTGATCAGACCATCGCCGGGGGCACCATCTCGGGTGACCTGAGCAATTACGGGATTAAACTGCCGACGGCCAAAAACGGCATTGGCGTAGCCTTCGGCGTTGAGCAGCGTACCGAGAAACTCCAGCTCGATACCGATTCGGTGTATTCGACCGGCGACCTTGCGGGTGGGGGCGGAGCGATTATCGGCGTCGAGGGCAAGTACACGGTGAAAGACATTTTTGCCGAAGTACGTGCCCCCTTGATCGAAGGCGCGCCATTGGCCCATCTGCTAAGCGTCAACGGCAGCGTACGTCACTCCGACTACAGCATTAACCAGAAGACCAATTCTTACGGCTTTGGCATTGAGTGGGCACCGGTGCAGCAAATCCGGGCGCGCGGCAGCTATCAAAAGGCAGCCCGTGCGGCCAATGTGCATGAATTGTTTGACGCACAGGCCAATGCGCTGTTCGGGGCCAATTCGGACCCGTGCGGTGCTTCCAAGGCAGCAACAGCTGCTCAGTGCGCCCGTACTGGTGTGACGGCTGCGCAGTACGGCAACGCGCTCCTGGACAGTCCCGCTGGTCAATACAACGCGCTTACTGGTGGCAACTCAACACTCAGACCGGAATCGTCCGACAGCTACACTTTTGGCCTGGTGTTTGAACCGATGCGTAACATGAGCGCCACCGCCGACTTCTTCGATATCAAATTGAAGGACGTGATTTCCACACTGCCACCCAACATTGTTCTGCAACAGTGTCTGGCTAGCGGTAATTTCTGTGACTTGGTCCACCGTGACGCTCTCGGAACGCTCTGGCTGCAGCCCACCGGGCGAATTGTTGCCACCAACATCAATATTGCTGCAGTGCGAACATCCGGTTTCGACTTGGGGTTCAACTACCTCCACAAACTGGAAGGCTATGGAGCGCTCAGCCTCAACGTTAATGGAACCATCGTCACCAAGCTCGAGAACGAGCCAATTCCCGGTGTCGGCACCTACGACTGCAAAGGACTGCATGGACCTACCTGCGGCGTGCCAACGCCGAAGTTCCGCAGCAAAATTCGCGGAACCTGGGCCACGCCATGGAATGTCGATGTTGCGTTGACATGGCGCCATATTGACTCGGTATCCAACGAAGGGACGAGCAGTAACCCGCTGTTGAATGGCCCTCTCAACTCCATTGACCAGACCATGACGGCCAGAAATTACTTCGATATTTCCGGAGCGTGGAGCGTCACCAAGCAGTTCACATTGCGCGGTGGCATCAACAACCTGCTGGACAAGGATCCGCCAATCGTCAACAGCGGTACGCTGGCAGCCGCATTTGGTAACGGCAACACCTATCCGCAGGTTTACGATGCGCTGGGTCGCCGGGTGTTTGTCAATGCAACGTATAAGTTCTAACAACGCGACTCGGTAGCAAAACCAAATGGCGGGCTTCGGCCCGCCGGCGGTTTCCCCCTTTTTGATTATTGGAGTAATTGATGTTTCGTTTGTTTGCATTCGTCTACGGGTTGTCTGCTTATCTGGCCTTTCTCGGCGTGTTTCTGTGGTTCATTGCTTTTGTCGGCGATTTCGCTGTACCCAAGACGGTCAATAGCGGCATGGTCGGCAGCGTACCGGCGGCATTGGCTACCGACCTGATACTGATATTGCTGTTCGCGTTGCCGCATTCGGTGATGGCGCGAACCGGTTTCAAACGCTGGCTTACCATGACCGTGCCAGCGTCAATAGAGCGCTCGACCTACATGTGGATTGCTAACGCTACGCTGGCGTTGCTGATTTGGCAGTGGCAACCTATCGGCGCGGTGCTATGGCAGGCGAACGGCTGGGGTCAAACAGTGCTCTACTGCGTATTTGCCTTTGGCTGGCTGCTCTTGCTCGTCTCGACTTTCCTGACAGACCATTTCCATCTATTCGGCTTGAAGCAGATTACTGCCTGCCTTCTCAACAAGGAGGTGGCACCGCGGCTGTTTCGCAATGTGCTGTTCTACAAATTGGTCCGCCATCCGATGATGCTGGGATTGTTGATTTCGCTTTGGTCAGTGCCGACAATGTCTCTGGGCAGCCTGGTGCTCGCGGCGGGAATGAGTGCCTACATTCTCATCGGCATTCGTTTCGAGGAGCGCGGGCTGGAGGAGGAGCTTGGCGCCTCGTATCGCATTTATCGTCAATCTACCCCCATGTTGCTGCCTCGGTTGAAAGCCAAACCGGCTGACAAGCGGGTGGCGGCGAACTAGTATCATGCGACAGAGGTTCGCGCATGCACTGGACATCGCGAACGCGAAGCCATTAAGCGCGACAACACCAGTGTAGTGAGCAATTTCAATTCTTTCTGGCTCAACCATTCGCCTGAAAACGCTTGAAGGCGGCATCCGGTCCATTTCAGTTATTGGGCGTTTGTAAGTGCATATAGGTAGCAGTTTTCTAGTGAGCGGCGTAAATTGATTGGTATCACGCCTCATTAAACGCTACTACTCGACACGACTACGATCAGTCCGATGCCACAGTCCCCCAACGCAGTTTGGCTTAAGGTGCGCCCAGTTCTGTTGTTAGCGGTGATTTATTTTGTCGCCACTAGACTGGCGCTGTGGTTGATCTACATCCATCCCAACGCCGGGTCCCTCTGGCCTGCGTCCGGCATCGCGTTCGCCGCAATGGTTCTCTATGGGACGCGTCTCTGGCCTGGGATATTCCTGGGATCGTTCGCGGCGCTCATCTCAACGGATACAAGTGTCACCGCCTCTGCATTGATGGCTACAGGGAGCACGCTTGAGGCAGTCACAGGTGCATGGCTGGCTCTGCGTGTATTGGATTTGCGCAAGGAACTCGCGCGCGCGCGATGTTATCGTGCTGTTCATTCCGATCGCGCTCCTGACCAGCCTCATCTCCGCGTCGACCGGTATTTGCGCGCTTATTCTGGATAACTGGGTCACACCAGGCAGTGCACTTCCGCGCGCCATCGTCTGGTGGCTGGGAGATGCGCTGGGCATCGCCATCATTGCGCCGCTAATTCTCACCTGGCGCACACGGATGGATGGTGACAGACGCCGGAACGCTTTGCGAGACACATTACTGCTGGTCCCCTGTCTGGCTGCGATGCTCACCTTCGGCACGCCCCCTACGCTGACGTGGATTCATTACCTTGCCGAATTTGCCATCTTTGTCATGGGCGTGTGGTGCGC
>JBDTPE010000366.1:0-3695 GCA_039932875.1 Betaproteobacteria bacterium
CAACCAGAAATGCCAACGTTGCGCCGATGCTGGACGCAAACGAAACGATGAGCACACCCCAGAGTAGGCCAAAAATGGCGCCGGCGACGAGCGTCATGATGGCAGCACCCGGCAACGACAATGCCGTGACCACGACATAGGCCAGCAGGAAAATCAACGCCGTTTGTACCGGATTGGCCGCGTTATAGGTGGCGATAGCCGACTGCTGTGATTTGAAATAATCGAGGCTGAAAAATTTGCCGAGATCGAAGATAAAAAACGCCGCGATGGCGGCGACGACAATGATCACTACGATTAGTTTGGATTTTTTCATGGGGCTCCCTGGAATCAAAAACAGCTACGAAGTTGGTTAATTAAGTGGCAGATTTTCTGCGCTTGGCCGACTTGGTGAGTGGCGGCGCTATTACGCGTGTTTTTGCGGACGCAGTTGTTTTTGTCTTGGCTGCAGCTTTTGCAGGCAATTTGCCGGGTTTCTTCGCTGGAACCAGTGGGCGCATTTCGCTGCCGCTATCCAGAAATTCGCCGTGAAGGTCAACTGTCTGGCGTACGCCGACATCATTGAAGTGTCGATCCAGCCACACCGTGGCCTCATCGCGGCCACGATCTCGCAGTGTCTCCAGGAACGACCAATCCGTGTAGAGTTTGGAAGCAGCCGACAAGTCCGATAGAGCGTCATCGGCTCGAAGCGAATGGATCAACACGTATTTCAGTTGATCGCGATATTCGTCTTTTAACCAGCCGTCGCCAATCAGCTTTTGCACGAATGCTACGGCACGCAATTCTTTTATCAACGCGGAATTGAAACTGATCTCATTCACGCGATCCTCGATTTCATGCGGCGTAGATGGCGTTCCGGCGCGCCGGATCGGGTTGATATGCACGATGAGCACATCGCGCGCTTCGGTGCAGTAAAACAGGGGAAATAACGCCGGATTTCCCATATAGCCGCCGTCCCAATAGGTGTGGCCGTCGATCTCGACCGCCCGATACAAAAATGGCAGACATGCCGAGGCCATCACTACATCGGCGGTAATTTCATGGTTCTGGAATACGCGAACATTGCCAGACTGTACGTTGGTTGCGGACAGGAACAACTTGTGCTCCTGATGCTTGTTGATTTGTGCGAAATCAACCTGCTCGTTCAGAATATCCCGCAAGGGATTGAAATTCATCGGATTGAGTTGTGCGGGCGAGAATGCATTCATCATGGCTTTGAATACCTGAAAATTCAGGCTGTCATCATTGTTCCAGTGGCTCGTTTTGAGTCGATCCCAAGGCATGGTCCTTACAAGCGAATAGCGTTGTCCGGCCTCGGAAATTGCCTGCCAGAATTTCTCCAGTGCGGCGCGAGCGCCATCTCGACCACCAGCAATCAGCCCATGAACCAGTACCACCGCATTCATTGAGCCCGCGCTCGTGCCGGAGATGCCCTCGAAGGAGAGGCGGCCGTCCTCGAGCAAGCGGTCCAGTACACCCCAGGCGAATGCACCGTGCGCACCACCGCCTTGCAACGCGAGGTTGATGGTTTTGTGGGCGGGAGGAGCGGATTTACGGGCCATACGGGACTCCAGAATGAGCGAAAAGAGCGAGAGCATGCAGGAAAGAAGGTACCGCGACGCTGTTACAACGGCAAGTACATTCGCCGCGTGTGTGAACTCAGGCGCAGACGGATGGTGCGCGAATGAGCCCCAGTGCGTGCGGCGCGGCGTAGGCCGGTCCAGCAAGGATGCGGTGAAAATAGGAGTGGTGTGCTGGCGAACCCGCCGGCCAGTTTGCGAGGAATGTTTTTTCGAATGCCGACGCGTCGTAATGGACGGGAATTGCATCGATGTGAACATCGCCGATCATGCCGCCATATTGCGAAAGCCCTTCCCGGGACGGATGCACCGAAAGTCGAGAGAGCAGGCCATATTGTGTGTGGGAAAAATTCGGCATGCCGGCCGCACCGTTGTTGAGGACGATATGCTTCGTGTCACCATCTTGAAATTGGCGGAATGTGGGCAAACAGGTATGGCTGGACGCAAAGCCATCCAGACTTGCCGCGCGGCAGACTTGATGCAGCCAATTAACGTTTACGGCTTCATGCAGGGAATCGTGCGCGAAGCGCCACCCGGCCAGCGACTCCGCGTCGCCGTGGACAATTCCAAAGCGCGCTCCGCCGACTTGCGCAACTGCATTCATTGATAAATTCGCCAGTGTGTTCGACAGCGCCGGAAATGCCTTCGCCATATCCCGCAATCGACGCATGATCTGGTTTGAACGCTCAACATCGGCGTCATCAACATAGTCAGGATATGCACAACCGCAGCCAGTGTCGCCCGCATTCGTCGCAAGCTCGGTTTCGACGTTGCCGCGCAATGCAACGTGTTTTAGCACTTCAAGGTTGATTGACTGAAACGAAGCAGGATCGATATTGAACCAGTTGAAGTCGCCATTGAAAATCAGCGTTGGCGTGACAGGCTCCGCAGCGGCGAGCGCAAGAATTTCTTTCAATGCCTGCACATTCCCGTACAGCCCGCCGATCACGTAAATGGTTTCGGCGTGAATTTCTGCCGCGCGCGCAAAGATGGCGGGTGGATAGCGATAATGGAGCGGGCAGGAGCGACCGGGTGTCATAAGTGGGTTGGGTGATGCGGTACGTACAGGGGCAGTCAAGGGCGATGGGTTTGTCGGTAAAGGCCCCTCCTCCCAATCTCATTCCTCCAAGGGAGAATGACTAAACTCTAGCGCCAGCGCGACTTTCGGGACAAAAATGTTCGGAAATGCCCGCCAATACTAGAGTTTGGCAAAAATTTATTCGGCCGCCGCCAACGCTGGCGCAGTATTGACATCACTGTCCAGCGCCCCGCCGCAGCTCGACCCCTGCCCAGCGGTACAGCCGTAGCAATGATCTTTCACCACGATCTGGTTACCGAGCAAATCCACACCCATCAGATCGCGCAAATGCGTTCTCATGCGACCGGCGTGTTGAAGCGGCAGGCCGAGCATCTGGTTGAAATCGCAGTCGTACACGGACCCCTCGTAATCGACTGAGAGCAGCGAGCGGCACATCACACTGTCGAGGTTATGCGCCTGAAACGAGGCGACCAGTAAATCCATATAGTCCTCAAACTGGCCTTTGGAAATGAGCGTAGAGCCGAACCGCTGGATCGGCATATTGGTGATCGTGAATAATTGATTGAAGACGATACCGAAGTTTTCTTTCAGCAAGCGGTGGTAATCGGCTTCAAGTGCCTCCTGAGGAGGTGGCAGTTTCGGACCTTGGGGATTGAAGACGAGATTTAGCGTAAGGTCGGTATCGAGCTTTCCGTAGCCAAGCGCATTGAGTTTTCTCAGGCCTTCAATCGATTTTTCGAATACACCTTCTCCACGTTGCTTATCCACGTTTTCCTGTGAATAGCACGGCAACGAAGCACTCACTTCCACGCCATGCGCCGCCAGAAAATCAGCAAGGTCCTCCTGACCGGGTTCACCGAGGATAGTAAGGTTGCAGCGGTCGATTACCCGTACACCGCTTGCCCGTGCCGCGATCACCAAGCGGCGAAAGTGCGTATTCAGCTCTGGCGCACCACCGGTCAGGTCCAGCGTAGACACCTTCGCCGCACGCATGAACGCGATCACCTCGTCAATGGTCTCACCCGACATCATTTCCTTGCGATCCGGGCTGGCGTTGACGTGGCAGTGAAAACACGCCT
>JBDTPE010000367.1:0-3691 GCA_039932875.1 Betaproteobacteria bacterium
CATAGTTGTTCTTGGGCAGGCTGTCGAGAAAATGGTATTCCTTGGGACGTTTGAAACGGGCGATATGATCCAGACAAACTGCATCTAGTGCTGCGCCGTCGACGCCATCGCCGACGACAAAAGCGACCACGACTTCGCCCCACTCGGTATCGTTTCGGCCAACGACCGATACCTCGCGCACAGCAGGGTGCTTCAGCAGCACTTCTTCGACTTCGCGAGGATAGATATTGGAGCCGCCAGAAATAATGACATCCTTGGAACGGTCCTTCAGCGTGAGAAAACCATCTCTATCGAAACTACCGATGTCGCCGGTCCATAGCCAGCCGTCCTGTAGTGCCTGCTTGGTGGCGTCTGCGTTCCGCCAATAGCCAGCCATGACTGGATCGCCCCGAACCAGAATCTCGCCGGCCTCATCGGTCGGCAACGCTTTGCCGTCTGAATCGGCGACGCGAACTTCCACTAGCGACTGGGCAACGCCAACTGAGGCGATGCGCTCAAGCCAGCGCGGGTGCGTACGATCGGCAAGATGTTCACGTGAAAGAGACGTGATGCACATCGGACTTTCACCCTGCCCGTATATCTGCACGAATCGGTTGCCCATGACATCGAGCGCCTTGCGAATATCCTCGACGTACATCGGTCCGCCTCCATAAACCACGGTCTTGAAACCGCTTGGGTCGGCATTACTCGTGTCTAGGTAGTCGACCAACCGCTTCACCATGGTAGGCGCGGCGAACAACGATAACCTGCGCAAGCGAGTTGCCAGCTTGCCGAGTTCAGCAGCATCGAAACCACCCGACTCCGGAATGACGTGGCGCGCTGCCTTCAAAACGTGGGCGAAGTTATACAACCCGGCACCATGTGAAATTGGCGCGGCGTAAACGATGGCGTCGGCTTGATCAACCGGGTCGACGTCGCTGAAATAACAGGTTGTCATTGCCAACAGATTTCGATGCGTTTGCATCACGCCTTTGGGATGGCCGGTAGTGCCGGAGGTGTAAAACAGCCATGCCAGATCGTCGGGCGCGCAACCGTGGATGGCAAGCGGCGCGCCCTTCAGCAGTTGGAGATAGTCCACCATGCCCGGTATAACAATCTGCTTGATCGAAGTGACATCGCTCGCCAGCTTCACCGTATCTGTCGCTAAACTGGCGCTGACAAATAGGCATGAGACTTCCGCATTTCCCAGAATCCAGGCCGCCTCGCGCGAATGCAGCTTGGCATTGACGGGAACAGCAGCCAGCCCAGCCCACCATATGCCATAGAGTATTTCCAGATACTCCGGGCAATTGGTCATGAACAGCGCGACGCGGTCGCCAGGACGCAAGCCGAGCGATTCGCGCAAGTAAGCAGCGATGCAGGCGGAGCGATAGGCAAGCGAGCGGTAATCCAACAGGCAGCGTTCGCCTAGAAATACCGCGGGCTGGTAAGGATGCACCGTGGCGCTTCTCGCCAGTAGTTGGGCGACGTTCATCGCGCAGCCTCCAAGATACTCACGTAGTTGGCAACGGCGGACCCACCCATGTTGAATACGCCGGCGAGACTCGCACCAGGAATCTGCATTTCTCCCGCTTGACCGCACAATAGCATGGCGGCAATAACATGCATGGATACACCGGTTGCGCCGATTGGGTGACCGTTGGCTTTGAGCCCACCGGAGCGGTTGACTGGCAAGCGCCCGTTTGCATACACGGACCCATCCTCGATCACACGGTACCCTTGTCCCGCAGGTGCCAGCCCCATGGCTTCATAGGTAAGCAGTTCAGCGATGGTGAAGCAATCGTGCACTTCCGCCAGCGATAGATCGTCCACTTTGCATCCGGCCTGATCCAGCGCCGCGCGCCAGGCGCGCTGTGGTCCAGCGAAGGAGGCCGCGTCGCGGCGTGACATTGGCAGGAAGTCATTCACGTGGCTGCGCGCAAGAAAACGTACGCCGCGGGCAAATCGAGGCAATAGCGATTCATCGACAATAATCAGCGCCGCAGCGCCGTCCGAGACCAACGAGCAATCGGTCTTGCGTAGCGGTGCGGCAATAATCGGATTCTTCTCAGACACCGTATTGCAGAAGTCGAAACCAACATCTTTGCGTATTTGTGCCCACGGATTGCTGACGCCATTGGCGTGGTTTTTGGCGGCGATGTGCGCGAGCGTGTGCGAGTGATCGCCGTAGCGCGAGAAATAGGTCTGCGCCATCGCGGCAAAGATACCGGGAAAGGTCATGCCCTGCGCTGCCTCTTCTTTCACATATGAGGCGGCACCAAGAGCCTGGGTCACTTCGGCCGTGGATACGGCAGTCATTTTTTCGGCACCGACGACGAGTGCAATTCGGCAGTTTCCCGCTTCCACGGCGTTGATCGCAGAGAATATGGCCGCCGCACCGGACGCACAGGCGTTTTCCACTCGGGTGGCCGGCTTCCAGCGCAGGCCTTCGTCCGCCTGCAAAACCAGCGATGAGCAAAAAGTATCGGGGACCAAGCCACCGTTGAGATTGCCCAGCCAGATGCCGTCCACCTCCTCCGCACCAATGGCTGCGTCTGTCATCGCTTGCCGACTCACGGCGACGATCAGTGATTCGAGATCTTCGTTGTCACGCCGACCAAACGGCGAGTGTGCCCAGCCGACAATACATGCTGCCATGGACTAATCTCCTATCACGCCTTAGGCGGCGTGGTTTACTGTCGGCGAAGCCTTCCCACGATCCCGGTGGGAAAGTAATAAACCGATAACACGAACAGTACGCCCAGCCACAGCAACCAGCGATCCGGCGACAGTACAACCGACAACCACGGCAGGCTGCTGGTCGCTTCGCTAGCCAGACGCAACAAATCCTGTAGATAACTCTGCGCGACCACAAACAATGCCGCACCGATTGCCGCGCCATAGATGGTACCCATCCCGCCGATGACGACCATCAGCAGCACGTCCAACATTATTTCAAAAGACATCGAGGTATCCGGTCCGTTGTAGCGCAGCCAGACTGCAAGCATTACGCCCGCGAGCGTCGCAAACAACGCGGAAACCACGCTGGACACGGTACGGTACACGACCACCCGGTAGCCGATTGCCTCGGCGCGAAACTCATTCTCACGAATCGCCTGCAACACACGGCCGAATGGCGAATTGACAATGCGCAGCATGGCAAGCAACAGCACCAGCGCGCAAAAAAACAGCAGGTAATAGCAGAGCAGCCGACCATCGATTCGGACGCCAAGAAACGTCCCGTCCATGAACATGTATCCACCGGAAAGAATGTCGGGTAGCTTGAAATTCAGACCGTCATCGCCGCCGGTGATATCCGACATTTGCGAGGCCAGCGTCTGGAACGCGGACGCAACTGCCAGTGTGATCATCGCGAAGAAAATTGCCTTTACGCGCAACGAGAACAGGCCGACCGCAAGCGATAATACAAAAGAGAGGCTCAATGCTCCCGCAATGCCTATCGCGATTGCCTCCCAAGTCGGGCCATATCGTGAACATGCGATGGCGATGCCGTACGCACCAATACCGAAAAACATGGTGTGTGCAAAACTGACGATGCCGGTGTAACCAAGCAGTAGATCGAAGCTCGCAACCAGAACCAGGAACACCAGAATCTTCGCCGCGACGCTCAGTGCTTTGACACCGGGGAAAATAAACGGGGCAAACGCAAGTGCCAGCAGCAGCACAAGCAGCAGTACCGCCAGGACTCGGC
>JBDTPE010000368.1:0-3689 GCA_039932875.1 Betaproteobacteria bacterium
TGCGAGACCTCGTGTTGTCCGCCGCTGGGGTCCATCCTTGAGGGCAATCTCGACGCATACGGCTACAAGGGCAAACGCGTCGGCATCATCCTCACCGGCGGTAACGTAGATATGGACAAACTCCCATGGCAATCTTGAAAAAACTTCTTGTTGACGATGTGGTGGGTGGTGTGCCACCGGCTGGGCATTACTCGCCAGCGGTGATTCACAACGGCACCGTCTACCTCTCCGGTCAGCTAGCGCGCGTTCCAGGCAAGGCGGCAGATTTCGCTCCCGAGGGCATCGCTGCACAAACCACACAATGCCTGATGAACGCCGAAGCCATCCTGCGCGCCGCAGGCTCGGATCGCAATCACGTCATTCGCGCCACGCTTTACGTTTCCGATATTGCGGACTGGGGTTCGGTTAACAATGCGTTCATCGAGTTTTTTGGCGAACACAAACCGGCGCGCTCAATCATTCCAGTGAATAAATTTAAGAGCGGTTTTTTGATTGAGATTGATATAGTGGCGGCGGTAGCGGAGTGATGTGGCGTGCCGGGCCACACCCATGAGATTTGACTGGGATATTTCAAAGGCCGACACGTAATCTACGTAAGCACGGTGTATCGTTTGACGAGGCAGGCTCGGTGTTTCTTGATACGCTCGCGTTATCTGATCGGGACCCGGACCATTCCATTGATGAAGAACGTTACATTACTTTCGGAATCTCAAGCTTGGGTCAGCTGCTTGCAGTAAGCCACACTTATCGTCCTGGGATCATTCGAATCATCAGCGCATGTCGTACAACGCGCAGCGAAAGGAGACTATATGAAGAAGGCTAAAGACGAAATGCGCCCAGAATACAAGCGATCTGATTTTGCCAAGCTTGAAAGAGGAAAATTCGCGACTGAGGTAGCGAAAGTAACTTCTGTTGTCTTTTTGGAGCCCGCCATTGCCAAGGCCTTTCCTACCTCTGAAGCGGTGAACGAGGCGCTGTCCGGCTTACTCGCACTTGCGGAGAGGACGGCAAGCATAAAGCCTCGCCCGACTCGAACGCGCCCAAAGACCACGCCTGCCAGTTAACTCGGTTATTCAGTCGAACCAACAATCTCATCCGACTCAGTCACCCAAATACCCAACCCATCGGCGTTCGCTGCCACCATCATCCCCTGCGCCACCGCCTTCGCCTCTACAGGCCGAACCCTCCTAGCTGGTCCAATCATCAGCGGCGCCAGCGCAGTAAACACCGCAATCCCCAATCGCTCACCTACCCGCGCTTCGGCGCGCTCGCCGAGCAGAAGCGACGGGCGAAAAATGTGCAGTGATTCAAAATTCATCGCACTTAGCGCGGCTTCCATCTCGCCTTTAACGCGATTGTAGAAAACGGCTGATTTGGCATTTGCGCCCAATGCGCTAACGACCAAAAAACGGTTGGCACCTGCTGCTTTTGCTGCAGACGCAAAATTAACGACGCAATCGAAATCGACTTTGCGAAATTGGGCCTGTGAACCGGCTTTTTTGATGGTGGTGCCGAGGCAGCAGAACGCTTCATCGGCTTTTGGTAGTTTGCCGAGGGCCGCAAAATCGATCACATGTTCAGACAATTTTGGATGTGACGGTAGTGCTGCTTTGCGCACCAGTGCGTGCACGCGTGCATAGCGCGTATCCGCGAGCAGAAGCTCCAACAGGTGTTTGCCGGTCAGGCCAGTAGCGCCTGCGACCAGCGCAATTCGTGATTTGGCCACGCGAAAACCGGCTTACGATTTGCGCAGGCGCTTGAGCGTTTTTTTCGGCGCTTTAGTGGCGCTTTCCGGATCGCCACCAAACGCGTTTTCAAGCTCGGATTCAAACTCCGGCCCATACGGCCCCATCAGCGTTTGCATGACCAGCTTTTCAAATTCGTCGCCAAATTTATTGATGACCGTCTCAGGGTCCGGAACCAGTCCGGCGTCGGTAATCAAGCCGAATTGCACTTTTCCGTTGTAAGTCAGAATTGATAAGCCCATGCCAATGCCGCCAGACTGCGGCACCCAGAAATCGATTTCGTCGATCTCACGTCCCGCGAAGTAAAGTGGTTTCTGCGGCCCGGGCACGTTGGTCATGACAGCTGTAGCGTTGCGACCGATGAGGGCGCCAATCTGGTCCTGCAAAATCTTAGGCCCCAAGCCGACCGCGGAGAGCAGCACAAACGCAACGATGGGTTGCGACGAGCCTTTCAAGGCGCTCATACGCTTCTTCACCAGGAACATACGCTCCATCGGGTCCTCGACACCGATCGGCAGTTCGACAAATACCAACCCGAACTGGTTGCCGAGCTCACCGGCCTTTTCTATCGGACGCAGGTTTACGGGCACCACGGCGCGAATTTCTACGCCCGCAGACTTATCGCCCTGTCTTTCCAAATAGTCTCGCAACGCACCTGCGGCAGTGGCAAGCAAAACATCATTGATCGAGCAGCCATGCGCCTTACCAATGATCTTTACTTCCGCCAACGGTAATGGATCGCACCAGGCGACGCGCTTTGTCGGACCCAGGTTTCCCTTGAAGCGCGTTTGCGTATCCGGCTCCATCATCGCGATTTTGCGCAATTCGTCGGCAAGTTCCATACCCTTGGTCGCGAACTCGCGCATGCTCGTCGGGTCCTTGGCAATTTCCAGCCCTTGTTCCACTAGCCCGCGCGTGAGCTTCATGGCGCCTGACCAGACGCTGGCCATTGGCTTGCGAACGCTGGTCCAAAAATCCATGTCATGCGCGCCACGTTTGGGCCGCTTCTCCCTGGGGACAGGTTTGGAGACGCTGGCCTCGGCGTTATCGGCGGTGAGCGACAGCATTACGCTGATGAGCGCGATGCCATCGGCATAGCAGTGGTGAATACGCGTCAACAAGGCGCAGCCATTGCCGTGATAGTTTTCAATGAGCTGGAATTGCCATAGCGGTTTGGTGAAATCGAGACTCTCGCTGGCCATCTGGCTCACATAGGCTTCAAGGTCTTTCTTCGACGTTGACCGTCCGTTTTTTCCCTTCAGTTTCACGCGTTTCAGGTGGTGCTTGAGTTCGAAATTGTCGTCGGTTTCCCACCAGGCGCCGGTCGGATCCTGTACCGCTTTTTGCTTGAAGCGAGGGTAGGTCAGAAAACGTTGCTCGATGCTGGATTGAAGTTTCTTGAAATCGAGCTTTTCCTTAAACACCATGATCCCGACAATCATCATCAGGTTAGTCGGATGCTCCATGCGCAGCCAGGCGGTATCAATGCCGGACATGCGCTCGCGGTTGAGGAGCGACATACCAGGAATACGTTGATTGGTGACCATAGTTGGTGTGCGGCTTTCGCTTTTTTTGTTTAGGTCACCTCTAAGAGTCCAAAATTCGTCGCGATACGTTGTTGCTCGAAAAATTTTATCCCGTACATATACGGTATATGCGGCGGGCTAAAATTTTTCTCGCGCCTAGTCTCGCTTAGAATTTTGAATTCTTAGAGGTGCCCTCTAATTTGCAATGCATCGGTCAATTCGACCTTGCTGCCTTTCCGCTGGTTTTCTGCCCCGAAAACGCCATTGATGCCCTCCTGTGCAAAAATTGCGGCAGCGGAGCGATTCCGTTACAGTTACTTTAGCCTTTGTTTCCCCCCATGAAAACCCCCAACTACGGGATTATCGGCTAACCAACATCATCATTATCCGGAGCGAGAACACCATGTCCGATCTGCAG
>JBDTPE010000369.1:0-3657 GCA_039932875.1 Betaproteobacteria bacterium
ATGCCCCCATGCGTGCGCAAACCTGGCCGTGATCACGCAAACAGGCAAATGTCTGTTCAACAAATTCGCGTGTATCGACCGCATTCAGACCGGCAAATGTGTGTAAGTTGTCTTGCGAAAACGTCACGCCGTTGTAAGTAAAGCCGGTGTCATGCTCATCCGCCTGATGCCGCCCCAGAATGCGAAGTTCGGTCGCCACGATTATTCCTGCGTGATCGTTTTGAGGCGACGCTGCCGCACGGCACCGGCCAATTGGTTAAGTAATATCTCCGTGTCCGCCCAATTGATACAAGCGTCGGTCACGGAGACACCATAGTCGAGCGCCTTGCCGGTTGTGATGTCCTGACGACCGGCATTGAGATGGCTTTCGACCATGACACCGACGATCCGCGCATCACCGCCTTCTAGTTGCGCCGCCACGTCAGTCGATACGTCCATTTGTTTCTGATATTGCTTGCTGGAATTGGCGTGTGAAAAATCGATCATCACCCGTTGTGCCAGCCCCGCCTTGGCCAGCTCCTCGCACGCATGGTTGACGTTGGCAGCGTCAAAATTTGGTGCTTTTCCGCCACGCAAGATGATGTGGCAATCCTCATTCCCCGCTGTCGAGAAGATGGCAGAGTGCCCGCCCTTGGTCACCGACAGAAAGTGGTGCGGCGCTGACGAAGCTTTGATCGCATCGACCGCGATACGAATGTTGCCGTCGGTACCATTCTTAAATCCCACCGGGCAGGAAAGCCCCGATGCAAGCTGCCGATGCGATTGCGATTCGGTGGTCCGCGCGCCGATGGCGCCCCAGGCAATCAGGTCAGCAAAGTACTGTGGCGAGATAAGATCAAGATACTCTGTCGCGGCAGCCAGACCCAGTGCATTGATATCCAGCAGCAGTTTTCTAGCCAGACGCAGGCCTTTATTGATATCGTGGGTCTCATTCATGTCGGGATCATTGATGAATCCCTTCCAGCCAACTGTTGTGCGCGGCTTTTCAAAATAGACACGCATGACGATCGTCAAATCCTGTTCAAGCTTCAGGCGTAGCGACTGGAGGCGCGTAGCATATTCCATCGCTGCGTCATAGTCATGAATCGAACACGGCCCAATAATCACGAGAAGGCGATCATCGCCACGATGCATGATGCGGTGAATCTCTTCACGCGCGCGGTACACCGTCGAGGATGCCTGATCGGTCACGGGGAACTCACGCATCAGATGCGCGGGAGGGGTTAGCTCCTTGACGCCGCGAATGCGTACGTCGTCGGTGTTATAGGCCATATCGCGCTCCGATTGAACAATTTGCAACTTTGGGCTTGCGCCGGGTGATTTTGAATTTGCTGTCGTCATATGTGTATCAATCTTGCAAGCCAGCTTTCGACTGGCAAAAAAAACGCCAGCTTTAGGGGCTGGCGGTTTTTAGAAATCGTGGTGCACTTAACTTCTGCGCACTAACCTTTCTCCGCCAGAGGCATCGAAAAATAGAAGTACCAGAAATAGAATGCGCGAATGTTCATGTGGCAGATATTAGCAGGGATTTTGTGCGGTGCGCAAGATGCGTTCGCAAACTAAGGCGGCTAACGCTTCGCCCCTCATTCCAGATGTTTCCTATGCAGCGGGTTTGAATATCAGCGCCGCGCCATTGTTGCACCAGCGTTGCCCGGTAGGCTGTGGTCCATCGCCAAATATGTGACCGTGGTGTCCACCACAGCGAGCACAATGGTATTCCGAGCGGGGATAAATCAACTTGAAATCGGTTTTCTTCTCGAACACGCCGGGCAGGGTAGTGTAAAAACTTGGCCAGCCGGTGCCGCTGTCGAATTTCATCTCGGATGTGTACACCGGGAGATCGCAACCGGCGCAGTGAAAGACGCCCTTGCGCTTTTCGTCATTCAAATTGCTGGAGAAGGCGCGTTCGGTACCTTCATCGCGCAACACATTGAATTGCGTCGAGGAAAGTCGCTTTTTCCAATCTGAATTCGTGAGTTCCAGTTTTTCGATCTTCATAGGTATCTGGCTCGCTTGTTGCAGTGCAACTTTGATTTGTTCTGCGGTTGGATTCTTGGGTCTTCCCTGTGCATACGCGGCTTTTGCAAACACTTGCGACCCGGCGGACGCAAACAATCCCGACAAAAATGTACGGCGTTTCATGTGTCTTCCCTCAGTGGATATGTGCTTTGGTCGCGAACTCACAGAAAAGTTTACGTTCCGGACAACAAATTGGATGCAGTTTGTTTTTCGCGGCCAGAATTCAGGCGCGCTGCAACCTCACAATCCCGGTCAGCCGGTACCGCCCACCGTCAGCCCCTCCATTCGCAACGTCGGCTGGCCAACGCCCACCGGCACGCTTTGCCCTTCTTTGCCGCAAACACCGACGCCGCCATCTAGCCGCATATCGTTGCCGATCATGGAGATATGCTTGAGCGACTCGATGCCATTGCCGATGAGTGTGGCGCCGACGACGGGATAGGATATTTTTCCGTCTTCGATCATGTAGGCCTCAGACGCTGAGAACACAAATTTTCCGCTGGCGGTGTCGACCTGACCGCCACCAAAATTGGCTGCGTACAAACCGTGCTTGACGCTAGCGATAATCTCCTCGGGCGTTTTGTCGCCGTTAATCATGTAAGTATTGGTCATGCGCGGCATCGGAATGTGCGCGTACGACTCACGTCGTGCGTTTCCTGTGACCGCTGTTTTCATCAGACGCGCATTCAGGGAATCCTGCATGTACCCCTTGAGGATGCCGTCTTCGATCAACACATTTCGCTGCGTCAGATTGCCCTCGTCATCGATATTTAGTGAGCCTCGACGATCCGCAATGGTACCGTCATCAACCACCGTAACGCCCTTGGCCGCCACCCGTTCGCCGATGCGACCGGCAAACAAGCTGGAACCCTTGCGGTTGAAATCGCCCTCAAGGCCGTGACCCACAGCCTCATGTAGAAGTATGCCCGGCCAACCGGATCCAAGCACAACGGTCATGGGCCCGGCCGGTGCCGGCTTTGCATCAAGGTTTATTAGCGCTTCACGTACCGCACCGTCGGCATAAACCTTCAATACATCATCAGTAAAGAAACTGTAGTCATATCGACCGCCGCCGCCGGTATGCCCCTGCTCGCGCCTGCCGTTTTGTTCGGCAATCACGGTGAGTCCGATGTGCACCAACGGGCGCACGTCTGCCGCCATCACGCCGTCACTTCTGGCCACCATCACAACGTCATATTCACCAGACAGCCGCCCCATCACCTCTTTGACCCGCGGATCAATATTGCGCGCAAATTTTTCCAGCCGCTCCAGAATGCGAACCTTTTCACCGTCATCGAAAGTCGACACCGGATCGGTCGGCACATAAAGAGCGCGACCGGATTTTGATTGAGATTTCGCAGCCTTTGCATTGCCACCCGCCGCAGCGATGCTACGCGTCGCAGCAGCAGCCGACGATAGCGCCGCATGGCTGATGTCGTCCGAGTAGGCAAACGCGGTCTTTTCTCCTGACACCACTCGAACGCCGACGCCTTGATCGATATTAAAACTACCTGACTTCACCTGTCCTTCTTCCAGACTCCAGCCTTCGGAGCGTGAATATTGGAAATAGAGATCGGCATAGTCGGCGTCACGCGTGAGAATCTCGCTAAACACGGATTCAATTACCGACTCATCAAG
>JBDTPE010000370.1:0-3651 GCA_039932875.1 Betaproteobacteria bacterium
CCATGCGCATGCCGACGCGGTCAACATCGCTCAATGCGGTCACGTCGTCATCTTCCAGCCCGGCGTCGTGCGCGGCGCGCACAGGATCGGCGAGAAAACTGTTGCGGGCCACGGGGTCTGTGTAAAGTTTCGCCAAAAAAGCTTCGAGTGCGATTGGATTCATGCTGCCCTCTGCAATGCGATTGATGCCAGTCTGCCGCGCTGCAGTGCAACACGGGCGTGATCGAGTTGCGCCAGCAGACAAGAAATATCAGGATACTCTCCATCGCGCTCGATGATGACATCAAGCGGTTGCGCTGTGTGCTGCGCCAAAAGTGTCAGTAGTTCAAATACGGCGTCCGGTACGTCGTGGATGTGATCGTCAAGCAGTCGCAAGCGCGGTGCAGCCAACGGCAAGGCGTCGTCCATGGCCGGTTCCGGTATCCATTTGCCCCCACTGAGGTGCACCGCCTTGACACGATGCAGCGGAAACTGCAGCAGCAGGTCTGCGGGCTCAATGCCGAAATTGACAGCATTGGCGTAGAGGTTATGTAGATCGATCAACAGAGCCGCACCACTGCCGACGATGATGTCGGTCACCCACGTCGCCTCATCCAGCTTGCTGGCCGGTGGGTTGATCAGGGTGGCGATATTTTCCAGTAGCGGCGCGCAGCCAACAATACGGGTCGCACGCTCGATATTGGCAATCGCTGCATCGACGTTTTGAACTGTTCGGGGTGGCGCAGCGAGGTGGCCAATCTCCACGCCACCAGCGCGGACGAACGCAAGGTGCTCAGACCATGATTGCGGTTGCAGCACATCGACCAGACGCGCCATATTGTCGAGTCGCTTTGCCTGCGTCGGCTCGCTCCCCGCCAGTCCCATGGCCACGCCATGCAGCGTGATGGGGGTGTGGCTCGCAAGCGTGCGAAGTGCCCGCAATTTGCGCGGTGCGGTGCAGAAGTGATCGTCGGCAATGAGTTCCAGCAAGTCGATGCGGTCCAGATTCGTAAAGATCCCGGCCGCCAATTCGCCGCGCCAGCCGATGCCGACGCGATCATGACAGTTCAACATGGCTTTCACCTCAGCCGCCACAGCCACCACCGCCACAACCGCCGCCACAACTGCTGCCGCTGCTGCAGGAGGACGATGAATCCGACGACCCGCAGCCGCCGCCGTCGCGCGTCTTGACGGGATACAATTTTTCAAGGAAGGGAAAGCTCGCCACCGGCAATGCAGAAAGTCCGAATACTGCAGCGAGCAGGGCGGCTTCATTGGTTTGTCCACCGGCATGCATCGATTTGGCGCGATCTTTCAGCCGCGAAAACAGCGATCGCAAATCCGTCATCATTTCGTCACCGCGCGCGGTGCGGCGCCTGCGCCAGATGACGATGGCAATGATGCTAAACAATATGGTCAGCGCCACCAGAAAACCGACGTTGTGACGGCCCTGCGAAAAGGCGATGCTTATCTTCGTCCAAGTGACTGCAATCAACAAGCCGAGTGCGGCCAACGCGGGCAACAACCGCTGCATATAGACGCCTGCATCGGCGATCATCCCTTGCTGTTTGAGCAAATTCCCGTAGCTGGTGCAGGCGCTCATTGCAGCAACATCCTTGAATACTTTGTGGCCCTCGCCGGGTGCGGTGAAGTGTTGCAGGATCGCTTTCTCAATGGGTCGCTGGACCACACCAAACGCTTTGGCGTTCTTCGTTTTCAAGGTTTCACCCACGGCGATGAGCAGCCCGCGATCCAGCAGGGCCACGGTCGCCACCCTTAGCGCCTCGTTCTCGCCGTCCCGCAGATACGCGATCAGATACGGGTCGGTCATGTTTTGTGCCGGTGGCGAGTTTGCCGTCTCAACATGCCGGATCCAGGCGCGCATCGCAAGCAGGGCGACGACACCCACCAGTAAGTAGAAACCAAGAAAGCTGAAGCCGGTGAGTTCAAATGGGTTCACGATGTGGCAGCCTGATTATCGGAGGAGTTCAACACGTTCGCGAAGGCGGCGGGTCATTTCGATCAGCCCGATCAGTGTGGTCGGCGCCTTGCCAGGATCGAGTTGCCTGTCTTCGCGAGCCGACGAGATTGTTTGCAAGGCATCTGAAAGCGTTTCGTCCTTCATCTCGCTGACGACTCTCTCGAGTGCTTCCTTTGGCGCCAACGCAGGTTGGCCTTCGAGATGCAGCAAAGTTGCCGCGCTTGATCGCAACGGTCCGGCGGCGTCGGCGATCACCAGCGCGATCTGTTCTTCGCGCAGGCTAAGCAGCACATAGCGCTCGCGTAGCCGCAATTGCAGGTTGAGCAATACCCGCTTCAATTTGCTCACCAGCGCATTACGAGAAGGCTCCATCGCCGCAAAGGGATCGATGCCAAAGAGAACGCGGTGGCGGGAGGCGATGTCAGCGAACTTCGCCGCGAATGCTTCCATCGCCGTCGGCAACTCCGATTCCAGCAAAAACATGGTATTCATTTGAATGGTCGCGTGGGCAAGCCGCAGCGGTTCGCGCATCTGGTCCGCCTGGACCTGATCGAATCGCTTGAGGACCAACAACGTGTTCACGTCGGATGTCGCTCGCAAACGGCCTTCTGCCGCAGAGCCATACATCACTGCAGAAATCAGTTCATTGCCGAATGCGAGTTTCGCGGCTTCGACAAACGCATTGACGCTTTGTTCGACTTGTGGCGGTAACTGGCTAGCGTTAGGCATGGCGTCTCTCCGTCTGCGGTACGGCTAAATCATACCAAGAGATTGTTACTACAGTTTTTCAAGCGCAATCGCGCCGTTCCAGTCTTCGGCGGGCGGCTCTTGGCGGTACGCGGTTATGCGCTCGATGTATATAAGCGCAATTTTGTCCTGCGGTTTTTGCACCAGTATTTGCCGCCATTGTGCTTCGCTGTCGTCCCAGTTTTGCTGCTGATAAGCGAGCAAGGCAATTGCCGTCAGTTCGTTGACGACGACATTTTCGTTGAGGGTGAAAATTTCGACCGCTTCCGTCTTGCCTTTGACAATCACCCGGTCCACGCGCCGCAACGGCAGCGCGCCATGCAGTTGCGCCGCGGTGGCGCTGCTGAACAGAATCTCGGTGCCGTAAAGCTTGTTAACGCCTTCCAGACGCGCCGCCAGATTCACACTATCGCCGATCGCGGTGTAGTCGAAGCGGTCGGCTGCGCCCAGATTGCCGACAATCGCGGGACCGGTGTTGATACCTACCCGCATTTTTATCGGTGGCAAACCTTTGGCTTCGAGTTCCACACGGAGTTGTTGCATGTCGAGCTGCATGTCACGCGCAGCCAAGCAGGCGTGCAGGGCTTGTTTGTCATCCGCCAATGGTGCTCCCCAGATCGCCATGATGGCGTCGCCGATGAAGCGGTTGACCGAGCCGCCATGCGTCTTGATGATGGCGCATGCACGTGAAAAATGTTCATTCAGCAATCGCGCCACCTGGTCAGGGCCGAGCTCTTCAGAAATCGTGGTGAATCCGGCGAGGTCGGTGAAAAGCAATGTCACTTCGCGTCGCTCGCCACCGAGTTTCAGTTTGTCCCGGTGCGCCATGATTTCATCGACGACTTCTGGCGCGAGATAGAGTGAGAAGGCGTGCCGCGTTTCACGACGTTGCCGTTGCTCCGAAAAATAGGCGTGACCACCGAGCCCGGCATAGACGGTGACCA
>JBDTPE010000371.1:0-3634 GCA_039932875.1 Betaproteobacteria bacterium
TAGTCCATTCTTTTTCGTGGGTGTCCTCACGGTAACCGAACATCTGAATGTAGGGTTCGGCGATGTGCTGCTGCTGAGTGTGATCAGCTAATTCGATGGTCTGATATTCACGCACGGCGATGGCCTTTTTTGCGGAGAGTTTCAAATTAAACGGCGTCAGGTTTTTCCCGGCGCCGTTTGTCGTTGAGCGATCCAGATGGTCAGAACGGCGGATCGTCGGTGTTTTTATGCGGCGTGCATTGCACGATGTTGTGTTCGGAAATACTGTCGTAGTAACGGTAAATTTGATGGGCGTAACGCGTTTCAAATATCTGGAACGTCACCTCAAGGAAGTTGAGAATTTCCACAGCGGCGTCGTCGGAAAGCATTGGCAATGGGATGCCATGATCAGGTTGGTCAGCGTTCATGATGGTCTCGGTGAATGATTAACGGGCGGCACTGCGACGCGGGGTCGATTGGGCAGGTTGTGCAAAGACATCCATGTACAATTTTTCGTCAAGCGTCGGCAAATCGCGTTGCGCGGCAGCGGCGAGTAATTCAGCGGCCATCGTGGTCAGGATGCGGTAGTTGCCGGCGGCGTGATCGCACAAGGTATGACGCAGTTGCGGCGTCATCAGGCTGGCGTTGCCGGCACCGGCTGTCAAATGTTCGAGGCACGCCAACAGGTCGTCGCGGCTGGCGAACTCGGTGGCGAGCCGGGTGCGTATACGGCTGCCAAGCGGAATCAGCTCCTCTCGGCGCAGCTTCTCGATCAGTCTCGCGTCCCCGGCCATGACGATGCATAACAGCGGCTGCGAATCAAAGCGGGCGCTGGCCAAGAGACGCAACTCGGAGAGCACTTGCGTCGTCATTTCCTGCGCCTCATCGATCAGCAACACCGGCCGGCAACGACTGGATTCGAGATGGCCGAACCAGCGCTCGCGCAAGGCCTTGAAACCGCCCCAGCGATTGGAAGGCCGCAACGGCACGCCAAAGATATCGCCCAGCTCGCGATAGAAGTCAGGCATGTTGCACTGCGGATGATTGATGGCACCGACCGTAATATCGGGAAGTTTCTTAAGGCGTTCGGCCAGCAAGCGCAAGACGATGCTCTTGCCGCTGCCCGGATCGCCGTGGATCATGGCGAAGCCGCCTTCCCTGATCTGCGCATGCTCGATGCGCCAACAGAACGTCTCGATCTTGGCCGGCACATAGATTGCCTCGCTAGGCAATTCTGGCGAGAAGGGATTCCATTTGAGCCCATACAGGGCGAGTAGTTTCTGATTCATGCGTCACTTTCGGAATGGCTAGGGAGATAGGCCGGCGGCACGCCAGTTGCGGCGTAGTCGGCCAGCAGTTCGGTCATCAAGGCGGGCAAGCCTCTGGGCTGCAGCGGCGACAGATCGGCCGTGACCGGGGACAGACGCCGACGCTGGCCGGTGGCATTGGCTGACTTGTCGAGTGGCTTGACCGGGCACAGAATGGCACCAGTACGCGCATCGACCAGATCGACCGAGGACAGGTCCCAGCGGGCATAGTGCAGACAGACACGCTCAAGGTGCCGATAGCGTGACGGGATCTCGAAGCGCGCACCATGCAGACTGACGGTGCCGTCGGAGTGGCGCTGTCGACGTACTACCTCGATGCGAAAGCTGTCGGCGAGCACGGCGCTAGCAGGACATGGACGCGCCACGTTCGGCCCGGCTAGATAGTGGGCCAGCGGCGTGGCGTCGATTTCCGAATGGCGCGTACGGTGATACTCCTGCTCGACCCACGCTTGGGTTGCCAGATTGAGCGCATCGACGCTGAGGTTGGCTTCGCCTTCAAGCAGCGCCATCAGACGGCCTTCGACGCGGCCCCAGAACGACTCCTGCTTCGCATTCTGATACGGCGAATAAGGCAGCGTGGTTTGGTGCAATACGCTCAGTTTGGCAAGGCCAGCGGTCGTCTCCTCGGCCAGCATGGCCGCGCCGTTATCGGTCATCAGGGCACGTGGTAAACCGCGCTTCATGAAGGCCTGGCTCAGACCGTGAATCAGGCTCTCGGCGGTTTCGTCCTGATACCACTGCAGGTGGCAGACCAGACGCGAGCGATCATCAATCACGCCCAGCAGCATCGGCGTCACCCACACGCCACCGCGCGTGAGTACCTTGCGGGAACCATGATGGAAGTCGAGGTGCCACAGGGCGCAGACATGGTCAACTTCGAAACTGCGCACCTCAAGGCGCTCCAGCCGGTCGCGTGCGGCGAGTGCGCCCGCGGTGGCGCGCTTGGGTTGCGGCTGACGGAACATGCCCTGTGCTTTGAGATAGCGCCGGATCGAGGGATAAGAGGCAATCGCGGTATCGCTACCCTTGAGTGCGGCGCGTAGATTATCGACATGCAGCTGGACGGTCCACCCCGGATGCTCGCGATACTGGGTGGTCAGGGTATCGATGACTGTCGGCGTCATGCTTGGGAAGCAGCCGACATCGGCGCGCAAGCGATCCTTGAGAGCGGCCACCGGATCGTTGGCACGCCGCGCCTTGTAGTACCAACGCTCCATGGTCGAAGCGGCGAAACAGACATCCAGGCCCGACACAGGATCGCGCCAGGTCTTGGCTGCGAGCAGTTGCAATGCGGCCTGTAACGCCTTCGGTCCAGGTGGCGCGGCGAGTAACGGACCAATGATCGAGAAGCGCAAGCGCGCCCAACGATCACGTTTTGCGGAATCGGTTAATCCATTCAAAAAGCTCTCCCAATGATGCGATACCGGCGGCATCGCTACTGGGTCAGAAGCTTACGAACCCTCACAAAGTTTGGCTATCGGCATCCTCTGCGGGTGATGCGCGGCCCTTCGATAACGTGATCATTGCCGGACCGTCAGGGGGGTGAGAAACGTCAGGATTCGATGCATCGATTCTGCCGCGCAGCCAGCAAAGCGTGCGATCAGGCTGGTCGGAAGTTCGGCCGTTGCCACGGGCGGCATGAAACGGGCGCAGGCCCCCTGCCAGAGCGGTGTTACCGGAAAGTACTGTGTCCACCACGCTTGCCAGCGGCGCAACGTACGCACCGGAACGGCCAGGGTCGCGCAGACGCGCGCGGCTGTTGCTGTCGGCCCGCCTAGCCGCGCCGACAGCAACACCACCGCCAGCGATAAATACACACGCCGACCTAAAAACCGCACGGACATGGCAGTCGTACGCTTGCGGCACTGACTGCAACAGAAGCTGAAACGGGACGCGAAATCAGCACGCGCTTCGTTGAGGCAGCCACGTGGCTTGCGCGGATAGTTGGCACGATGGAGCGCGCCACCACACGAACAGTTCCGCACACGCGTTTGCTCAGCCAGATCGACATCGATTTGCAGCAGCAATTGAAAAAACTTGGGGTCACACAACAAGATATGGCACACTTTGATGGTCTCTTTCTTGGTCGAAAGCGACTCTCTCAAAATAGGGCCGTTTGTTCAAGGCCCTTGAGGGGGATCTTCTACTCCCCATCAAGCAATTTGATCAACTGGGTGACGAACGCCATCAAGATCACTGACCATGCTCAGAGCCAACAGTTCAACCATCGAATCGGGCAAGCCTATGCCTTGCGAAACCCGCTTCCTAAGCGCATCACTAGCGCAATGCCGAAACTCCTCGTTTCCAAAGCCTCGTTGATCAAATCT
>JBDTPE010000372.1:0-3628 GCA_039932875.1 Betaproteobacteria bacterium
AACCGAAGATGTGATGCGCCAATGGCAAATGTCTGGCGTGAACGGTGCCTGCCAATCTGGCCAAGCAGGCAGGGTTAGGGCTGAACTCCGCTTTGCCGATCCAGCCTGGCCCAATTTCACACCCCGTCTTCTGCATTTCGTCCAAATCTCCTTCAAGCGGCCGCCTTGCGCCCATAAAGTGGCATTGCCACGATGCTCGTGCATTGCGACCGCACATGGCCGAAACATTTAAATCACAGGGGAAACATATGAAGCCATCAAACAGCCAGCGTCCCACCAAAATTCATCTGCGCAGTCTCATCGCGCGTTCATGCACAGCAGCATTTATCGGCATGATCGCCCTGGGGGCGGGCCCAGCCAATGCAGATATTGGTGATTTCCTGTCGCGGGTGCTCTCGATAGGGCCATCGACCAGCATCACCCTGAGGTCGGCTGGACACCAAATGCGCATGAGGATCACCGGCACCGCCACATTCACGCCAGCGGAAGACGATGTGCAGAGCCTGACCGGCAAAGCGTTGTTTGAGGAAAAGCGCAACGGCCGGACGCAGCGGATCGTATTTGAGGCAGATGCGGCTGGCATCCAACGCACCTATAGCATTGATGGACAAACCAAACCGCTGGACGCCGAAGGCCGCCGCTGGCTAGCTGAAGCGATACCGTCTCTGCTTCGCGAAACCGGCATGAATAGCAAAGAACGTGTCGGTCGCCTTCATGCACAAGGCGGCGCGACCAGAGTACTAGCGGAAATCGAGCGAATCCAATCCGATCACGCACGTAGCAGGTACATCAAAGCGCTGGCGGTCTTGGGGCCGTTGGCTGAAGCGCCCCTGCAGCAACTGCTAAATGCAACATCACCCATGGACTCCGATTTTGAAAAGCGCGGCGCGCTGATGGCTATTTTGGCGAACCAGACGCTGAGCGCTTCAAATCAGGTTGAAGTCTTGAATGCGGTTGCGAAGATGGATTCATCCTTCGAGCAACGCGGGGTACTGGTCGCGTTGGCGCCAACGCTTGAAGGCACCGACGAGGTGGCACAGGCATGGGTCGCGGCACTCGATAGCATCGATTCCGACTTTGAAAAGCGCGGTGCAGTAGAGGCTCTCGCCAAACGCGAATCGCTAACGCCAGCGCAAATACTGGTTTCCCTGCAGTCGACGCTGAAACTGGATTCCGATTTCGAGCACGCCAATGCACTCAAATCGCTGGTGAAACACCTATCAAATGGGACGTCCGCGCAAATCGATGCGTATTTGCATTCCGCGCGCAAGATCGACTCGGACTTTGAGCGTCGCAATGTGCTCCTTGCGCTAGTCAACCGCGCCAAGCTGGACAAGGAAGGGTATGCGGCGGTGCTCCAGTCGGTTAGTGGTATGGATTCCGATTTTGAAGTCCGCAATGTGCTGACGGCAGTGGCGAAGAAAATGCCTGCCGATAATGAGCTCGTCACCCGCTACCGTCGCGTGGCGCGCACCTTGGGTGACCACGAGCGCGGACAGGCCGAGAAAGCGCTGGATCATTTGTCGTTGTAATCAGCGGTGGCGGCGGGATTGCCCAAAACAGAACTATTTTTGCTTTGTGATGAAGTGACCTCATTGCGCATTGCGGTTTGTGTCTACAAGCTGGAGAATGCCCAATCGAGACACTGGGCAGTGCGCGAAAAACATCATGACCAAAATGCATCACACGTTCCGTTTCGCAATTCGCCTGTTTTCAGGACTGACAGTCGCGCTTTTCCTGATGTCGGCGAACACCGCCCGCGCCCAAAACTACTCAGATATCTGGTGGAACCCGAACGAATCCGGCTGGGGCCTGACGATTGCTGATCATGGCCCGGTCGCATTTGTTGTTTGGTACACCTACGATGTGGATAACCAGCCGGTCTGGTTTTCGCTGACCGGAACGTTTACCAATAACCGCAAGAACTTCACCGGCGACCTGATTCGCACTACTGGCCCGGCTTACAACCAGCCATTCCGCGCCGATCAGGTGACGGTGACCAGAGTCGGCACCGCGAGCTTCGACTTTGCACCCGCCGGGCAGCCCGCCGGCAAGGCCACCTTCACCTACAACATCGGCGCCGTTAATCTAACCAAAGTGATTGAGCGTCAACCATTTGGCAACGCACCGCCGAACTGGGGTTATGACTTCAGCGACCTATGGTGGAACGCGGCCGAATCCGGCTGGGGATTGACGCTTGCACAGCATGGCAACAATGTATTCGGCGTATGGTTTACCTATGGGTTGGATGGCAAGCCACTGTGGCTGCCGATTCCGGGTGTGACATTTACAGCAGCAAACGCTTTTAACGGAAACATGTATACGGTGACCGGCCCGTACTATGGAAATCCAAACTTTGATCCAGCAAAGGTGGTGGTGACACCAGTGGGTAGCGCGAGTATCTCCATCAATGGCGGGAATGGCATATTTACCTCCACGCTGAAGGGATTCGCGCAAACCAAGGCCATCACGCCGCAGCCTTTTGGCAACGCGCCAAAAGCGTTTGGTATCAGCGTGCAGAATGGCTCTAGTGCCGTTTCGAAAACGGTGGATGCGGCGCTGGACGTGTTTGCCAACGTCGATCCGACGGGCCAGGTATTCGATCAGTGGGTTGGTAATGTCGCCACGCTACAGCAGCCACGTGAACGCCGATCAGGCGTGCTGTCGTTGCTGGCGCCCTCTCAGGTGACGGCGACGTATAAAGCATCGGCGGCGTGGGCTCCACAGAGCACGGTGCTAAGCGGTGCTGGGTCTAGCGCGGTGAACGCGTATTGGTTTTTCCCAAAAGCAAATCCGCTCGGCGTTATCTTTCGTTTTCACGGTACCGGTGGCAATGGCGATTTGCAGTTTTCCAAAACGGAAGAAATGAAATTTGCCCGCGACGCTGTGGCTGATGGCTTTGCGGTTGTCTCACTCGACAGCCAGGATCGCTTAAACAAGGTTTGGGATGTCACCTCCAACACCGCCAATCCCGCCGCCAATGCCGACATACGCAATGTGCAACAACTGATTGCGTCCTTCAATGCGCAGGGTCTGATGTCTGCCAGCACGCCGGTTTTCGCCTCAGGCATGTCTGACGGCGCGGCAGCGGCTTTGCGATTTGCGTTCCTGCTTAACTGGAAGGGGAGCCACCAGGCGTGTGTCCCAGGCAATTTGCAGATCGCGCAGACAACACGAGTACCTGGCATCTGGACCATGGCACAAAACGACGTGGTCGCCGACCCACAGCGCAATGCCAGCGCCTTGACGAACTACAACGCGTTGCTGGCTCGGAGCATTCCGACTGATTTTGTGACGGTGGCGCCGAGCGCAGTCTATCCGACGCGCTTCGCACAAATCGCGGGCGTCTCCGAGTCAGCCTCCACCAGCATTTACGCGACTTTCAAGGGCGCGGGCCTGTTGGACGCCAACGATTACTTGCTCAACGATCCCTCAACTGCGGCTGCCATAAGCGTGACTGCCGCACTGATTCCGACAGCGTCCAAATCGTTCAGTGAGGAAATCCAGAACCAGCTGAATGTGGCGTATGCCGCACATCAGTTTTCCGCGGCCAACAACCGCCGCGTGCTCGAGTTTTTCAAGGCGCAATTGCCGAAGACTGCCGCTATCGAAGCATCGCTGGGCGCAA
>JBDTPE010000373.1:0-3619 GCA_039932875.1 Betaproteobacteria bacterium
AACACCGCTCATACGCGTCTGTGCAGTGAAAGGCATGAAGATCGCATTTTCGCTTGCGCTATCGGTCGCCAAAATCTGGTGCTTTTGCCGTGCCAGCGCGACGATGCTCTTGCCTTCCGGTGTTTCGTCGGCGAGAGATGCGAGGTGCGCGGCGTCGGCAAGCATCTGCTCGCTGACACCAGGCGCCCCAAAGAACGCGGATGCCTGACGGTTGCCCAAGGTAATGGTGCCGGTCTTGTCGAGCAGCAGCACATCCACATCACCGGCGGCTTCCACCGCACGACCGGAGGTGGCTATCACATTAGCCTGCATCATGCGGCTCATACCTGCAACGCCGATGGCCGACAACAGCGCCCCGATGGTGGTGGGGATCAGGCAGACCAGCAGCGCGATCAGCACGGTGACCGTCACCACCGAGCCCGCTTTCGCGGCCTCTACTGAAAACAGCGAGAATGGCAGCAGCGTCACGGTGGCCAGCAGAAATACGATGGTCAGCGCCACCAACAGGATAGTTAGCGCAATCTCGTTTGGCGTCTTGCGGCGTTTTGCCCCTTCGACCATGGCGATCATTCGATCAAGAAAAGTCTCGCCAGGATTCACCGACACTTGCACGATCAGCCAGTCTGACAGCACCCGTGTCCCGCCGGTGACGCTGGAAAAATCACCGCCGGATTCGCGTATCACCGGTGCCGATTCTCCCGTAATGGCGCTTTCGTCCACCGAGGCCGCACCCTGCAGGACGGTACCGTCGGCGGGAACCACATCACCGGCTTGTACCAGCACCACGTCGCCTTTTTTCAACTCATCAGCTGGCACGGTGTATATCGGCGTGCCCAATACCGGCTGCGACATTTTTTTTGCCCACACGGCCTTGCGTAAGCCGCGCAGTGAAGCCGCTTGCGCCTTGCTGCGCCCTTCAGCCAATGCCTCGGCGAAGTTGGCAAATAGGACCGTAAACCACAGCCAGAGCGAGATCGCCAGGATGAACCCAGCCGACGCTTCGCCCTTGCCGCTCATCGCCTGAACGTACAAGGCCGTCGTGAAGATGCTGCCGATATAGACAACGAACATCACCGGGTTTTTCATCTGCGTCATCGGTGAAAGCTTGCGGAACGCGTCCGCTATCGCCGGCATCAGCAAGGCCGGGTCAAACAGGGAAAGTGATTTTGTTTTCATGTGTGGTCCTTACTTGGCAGCGAGCATTTGGAGATGCTCGACAATGGGACCGAGTGCTAACGCCGGAACATACGTCAACGCGCCGATCAACAGCACCGTGCCCACCAGCAACACGACGAATAGCGGGCCGTGCGTCGGCATCGTGCCGCTGGAAACCGGAATGCGTTTCTTGGCCGCGAATGAACCGGCCAGCGCAAGCACCGGTACGATGATCGCGAAGCGCCCAAACCACATGGCAATTGCCAGGGCCGTGTTGAAATAAGGCGTGTTAGCCGAGATACCGGCGAAGGCGCTGCCGTTGTTGTTGGCGGCGGAAGAAAACGCGTAGAGGATTTCGGAAAAGCCGTGGGTACCGGGATTGAGAATCCCGGCCTTGCCGTCAGCCAATAGCACTGATATCGCCGTTCCTGTGAGTACCAGCAGAGGCGTGACGAGAATGGATATCGACACCATCTTGATCTCAACGCTCTCGATTTTTTTGCCGAGATATTCCGGCGTGCGGCCGATCATCAGGCCCGCGAGAAACACTGCCATGACCGCAAACACCAGCATGCCGTAGAGCCCTGAGCCGACGCCGCCAAACACGACTTCACCTAATTGCATCAGCAGTATCGGCACAAAGCCGCCGATGGGTGTGAACGAATCGTGCATGGCATTGACCGCGCCGCACGACGCCGCCGTCGTGATGGTGGCAAACAGCGCAGAAGCCGCCACACCAAAGCGCATTTCCTTGCCTTCCATGTTGCCCATCGATACGTCGCTGCCAAGCTTGGCGATCAGCGGGCTCGCGGTTTGTTCGGCCACCATGGCGGTCACCGCAAAGCCAACGAAAATGACCGTCATCGCGCCGAGGATCGCCCAGCCTTGGCGTGTATCGCCAACCACGCGACCAAATGCGTAGCAAAGCCCGGCGGGAATCAGGAAGATCGACAGCATCTGCAGGAAATTGCTGAACGGTGTCGGATTTTCAAACGGATGCGCAGAGTTGGCGTTGAAGAAACCGCCGCCATTGGTGCCGAGCATTTTGATTGCTTCCTGTGAGGCAACCGGCCCCATCGCGATGATCTGCGTCTTGGCTTCCGCGGGTTCGGTGACGGCATTGCCCTTGCCATCTTTCAGCGGTTGCCCGTCCGGCCCGTTTTTTGGCGCGTCGTATTTGTTCACTTCAAGCGTGACGGCCTCCGGGTACGCCGAAAAATTCTGGATCACGCCCTGGCTGACCAATACGAGCGCGAAAACGAACGAAATTGGCAATAGCAAATACAGCGTGATGCGATAGAGGTCGGTCCAGAAATTGCCGATAGTGGTCATCGAATGGCGCGCGAAGCCGCGAATCAGCGCAAAGGCGACAGCAATACCAGTCGCAGCAGAGGCGAAGTTGTGCACGGCCAGTGCGGCCATCTGCGTAAAGTAGCTCATGGTGCCCTCCCCACCATAGCCCTGCCAGTTGGTGTTGGTGACGAAGCTTACTGCCGTGTTGAAGGCGGAGTCGGCGGATACATTTGCCATCCCTTGCGGATTGAATGGCAGCCACAGTTGGACGCGTTGTAGCAGATAGGTCAACAACACGCCGAAGACGCTGAACAGTAGCAATGCGACGGCGTATTCACGCCAGCCCATCTCTTCGTCGGCGTTGGTGCCTATGAGGCGCAGCGTCGCGTTTTCGAGGCGCTTACCGGCTTTGACGAGTCGTGACGATCCATCAAGGAGGCCCGCCAACAATAATCCAACCGGTTTGGCCAGGGCAACAGTGATGCCGACAAATGCAGCCAGCAGTATCCAGTACTCCATTGGCATCATGAGAAGTCCTCCGCGTTAAACAGCGCGACCAGCAAATAGACCAGCAAGCCGACCGCGACCACCGCACCCGCGACGAGAATTCCGCTCATTTCTTTTCCTTCAGACGGGCACAGCCCACGACCGTGAGCAGGCTCGCTGCACCGAACACCAGAATCAAACCGACGAATAACAAATCCATGACAGCTCCCAAACATGAAAAACGTGACGCAGATTACGGGCAACGCCGTAGAGGTCGTCTATATGTTCGACCATCGCGCGTAAAGAAACGGTAAAGATGTGACGCTTGATAGGTTTGAAACGGCGATATCGAATGGCTTCAAGAGAAACCGCGCCCGCATCCGCGAGGGAACTTCTATTAACCCCGTTCGCCCTGAGCCATTCGAAGGGTGTCTAAGCAAGGCATTGATTTCATTAAGAACAACTGTGGTTCGACAGGCTCACCACGAACGATTGTGGGGTTATTAGAAGCCCGCGAATTAAACGCAAGCACTGGCGGGACTCGCAGGCGCAATATTGTCGGCAAGGCATGCCATTGCTGGGGCTCAGTGCCACTCAAAACCGTTGAGGGCGAATCAAGTTTGCTGGCAGATGTTTTCTTCGTGCCGCGTGCAAGCGTAAAGCCAGAAGCGAGCAGACCCTGCCC
>JBDTPE010000374.1:0-3617 GCA_039932875.1 Betaproteobacteria bacterium
GGGCCGTGGTGGACCTGCTACGTAGGCAGCCACGCCGGGCGGGCGAACTAGCTGATGCGCTGGACATGAGTGCACCCGCATTGAGCCGCCATCTTCGCGTGCTGCGACAAAGCGGTGTCATTACCGACGACGCGGTGGAAGAGGATGCACGGGTGAAGCTCTACCGCCTGCAACCTGAAACATTTGCGACGTTGCGCGATTGGTTGGACGAAGTGGAATCGTTCTGGAGTGAGCAATTGCAGTCGTTCAAGGCACACGCTGAAAGCAAATCCACGAGCCGCCGCAAATGAGCAGCGTGCCTGGCGCTGGCGATCAGGCAACTGTGACCGTAACGGTCAGCGTGAGTCCTGATGAAGCCTTCCTGCTATTCACGCGCGACATTAATCTCTGGTGGCGGCGCGGCCCGCGATTTCGTAATGCACCTAGTGGTAAAGGAATCATTTGCGTAGAGCCGCGAATGGGAGGACGTGTGTTCGAATCCTACGACATCGACGCTGCTGCGGGCGGGGGTGAGCGTGTGGTGGAAGTCGGCCGTACCAAAGTTTGGGACCCGCCAAATCGTTTGCTCTTCGAATGGCGGCTAGCGAATTTCGCACCGCACGAGCAAACCGAAGTTGAAGTATTGTTCAAACCGTGCAGCTCGGGTACGCGCGTGACGGTCATCCATCGCGGCTGGAGCATGCTACGCGGCGACCATCCGGCACGTCACGGCGTGGGCGGCAGCGAATTCATCCGCATGATCGGACTGTGGTGGGGAGAGCAGATGAAGGCGCTGGACGAGTTAGTTGAAGCAGAGAGGCAGCCCGACTAAGTCAGCAATCAAACATGGTGTCATGGCTAGTCCGTCGTCCCAGCGCAGGCGGGGATCCAGTCCATACATTGATCGGCCCTTTACAGCAGACAAACAATAACGTTGCATGGACTGGATGCCAGCCTCCACTACCATGACGGTGTTTCGAGTTCTAACGCAACAATTTCTTCGACAACTGGAAATCATGAAAGACCTAACGCAAGGCTCCATTTTCAAACACGTCATCACGATGGCGCTGCCGATTTCTATTGGCATGTTGTTACAGACGCTTTATTACGTGGTCGATCTGTATTTTGTTGCGCGCCTGGGTGACGCCGCCGTGGCCGGCGTCAGCGCAGCGGGTAACGTCATGTTCATCATCATGGCGCTCACGCAGATGGTGGGTGTCGGTACGGTCGCCTTGATCTCGCATGCGGTTGGGCGCCAGGATCAGACGGATGCCAATCACATCTTCAACCAGTCCGTGGTGCTGTCGATGTTATGCGCCGTACTTACGCTGGTCTGTGGTTTTGGACTCGCCGAAATGTATATGGGCGTGCTTGGTGCGGATGCCGCCACTCGCGAGGCAGGTGTTGTCTATCTCTACTGGTTCACACCTGGCCTTGCCCTGCAATTCGCGATGGTGGTGATGGGTTCGGCCTTACGAGGCACCGGTATCGTAAAACCGACGATGGCCGTTCAAGCGCTTACCGTGGTCGTGAATGCATTGCTTGCACCGGTACTGATCGCTGGCTGGGGCACAGGTTATCCGATGGGTGTCGCCGGTGCTGGCTTGGCGAGCACCATTGCGATTGTCATCGGCGTCATCATGCTCACCATCTATTTTCTGCGCCTGGAACACTACGTTTCATTCGACCTGACGCAATGGAACCCGGAACTCGCAACGTGGCGACGCATGCTGAATATCGGGATGCCTGCGGGAGGCGAATTTGCATTGTTCGCGCTGTTTACCGGCGTCATCTACTGGATCATTCGCGATTTCGGCGCAGCCGCGCAGGCCGGATTTGGTATCGGCTCGCGGGTAATGCAAATGGTCTTCCTGCCGGCGATGGCCATCGCCTTTGCCGCTGCGCCGATTGCCGGGCAGAACTTCGGTGCAAAGAACGCCGCTCGCGTACGCGAAACGTTTCGCTCAACCGCATTGGCCAGTAGTGCGGCGATGGCGACCCTCACCCTGTTTTGTCAGTGGCAAGGTGCCGCAATGATCGGTTTCTTCACCGCTGATACCGAGGTAGTACGCGTTGGTGCGCAGTTCCTGCACATAATCTCTTGGAATTTCGTTGCCGTCGGACTGGTATTTACCTGCTCTAGCCTGTTTCAGGCATTGGGCAATACCTGGCCATCATTTATTAGCACCGGGCTGCGGCTATTTATTTTCGCGTTACCCGCGATCTGGCTATCGCGCCAGCCTGGATTTGCGCTGGTTCAAGTCTGGTATCTCTCGTTGGTGACGAGCACGATTCAGGGCTTGTTCAGTCTTTGGCTGGTTCGCGGGCAGTTGCGGCAAAGATTGCAGTTTGCGTAACTGCGCCCAGAAACGTCGGGTTCGCAACAATTAACGTATAACGCCATTTGGCGCGCACTTACAAGCGAAAAGCGCTGGAAAATACCGCCGAAGCTTGAGTTTGCCCGCCAAGCAACATTGCCGCGGCTGCGCGTTCAGCCGCCAAATGACGAACTCCGACGACACTGCCGCCATCGATATTCTGTCCATCTAGGCATGCCATTACGCATGATTTGATCTATATCAAATCGACAACGGCAACCTTCGCCAGACTAATGACTTAACCAAAAGAGGCGTCCGGAAACCAGCGGGCGCACCCGCACGGAGAAGCCACATGGAAAGTTTGCCCGAGATTGCGGAGGTCGCAGCCCGATCACGCGAAAGGCGCGTGTTTGTATTTTTGACCGTGGTGCTCGCGCCGTTGTTAGCGGTTGCGCTGGTCGGTTCGTATGGCTTGCTCATCTGGCTTTATCAAATGCTTACGGGGCCGCCGAAAGGCTGACGCAGCATGAGCCAACAGGTATCCCCAAATCTCTCCCGCCGTGCCTTCCTGCTGCGCAGCGAAATGCCGGCGCCGCGCGTCACGCTGACTGATCGCTGTTTTGCGACCAGCGGCGTGTACTGCGAGTCTTGCCGCGATGTTTGCGAGACAGGCGCGTTACGTTTCGTCCCGCAACTCGGCTCTGTGCCAACGCCAATCGTGGATGCGGACCTGTGCACCCAGTGTGGCGAGTGCGCGTGGGTCTGTCCACGCGATGCTCTCCAGGTTCGACCACTGGAGAAGTCCGATGGCTGACATTCACATCGCCAGTTGTGTGGCGCGCGTGCGTCCGGAAGCGATGGCTGCCGCAATAGAACGCATCGAGGCGGTGATCGGCTGCGCCGTCAGTGCGCGCGACGCCATCGGCAAAGTCGTGATCGTCATCGAGGGCGAGAGCACCGGCAACTTGCTCGACCAGATGGACAACATCAGAACAATACCCGGCGTGCTGAATGTGGAAATGGTCTACCAGCACGCCGAAGAAGAATCAGTCATGAAGGAGCTATTGCCATGAGCATCACCCGTCGCGAATTCATTCGCAACACCGCCGCTTCCGTTGCTGCTTCGGCGGCGGGCATTCAAATGCCGGCAAATGCGGCAAACATTGCCACCGAGGCTTCGGCAACCGAGCTCAAATGGAGCAAAGCAGCGTGTCGATTCTGCGGTACCGGCTGTGGTGTGACGGTCGCCGTCAAGAAGAATCGGGTGGTGGCCACGCACGGCGATCCAGCGTCCGAAGTCAATCGCGGGCTCAATTGCGT
>JBDTPE010000375.1:0-3610 GCA_039932875.1 Betaproteobacteria bacterium
GTATTTCAAGGCGACTTCCGCTTCGTTACCCCAGGCACAAACGTACTTGTCACATCACTCATCCAGAATACAGATGAAAATGGTGTTGCTCGCGTGATCATTCGGGCGCTGGTTACTGCACCGACGCAAGTCGCCATCCTTACCTCGACCGACACGGTCACTGGCCTGGTGCGCAGGATCAACTTTGTGATTGCGCAAGTGACAAGTGGGGTGGGCATACTGTCGGTTCTTCCTAGCGGTACGGTCACCTTCACCGGCGCCAAACCTTTGGCTGGTCAGCCTGCACAATGTCCATTTGGTGGGATTATTGACCACTATATATACGGAGGCACGCCACCCTACCAGATCGTTTCTCCACTTCCACAATATCTGACGATATTTCCCTCTACTGTGACGACCAATGGTGGCAGCTATAGGGTCACGCAGAGTGGTTGCGGAACTGCGACGCTTCTCGTAACCGATGCGCAAAATCGAGTGATTGAATCACCGTCCGTTGTCAGCGTGCTTGGACCGGCCGGCGATGCGGCGCCAGCGCCAACGCCGAACGCCCTGACCGTCACCCCGACGACACAGACGTTGCTTTGCGGCCAAACTGGTACCAGCACCCTGTCGGGCTCCGGCACGTATACAGCGACTGTCACGACGCCAGGTGTTCCGGCCGGCGCATTCACAGTTGCACCTACAGTGGGTCCAATACCGGGAACGATCAGTTTTACGCGGAACAATGGCATTGTGACCGCCTCGCCGACGACTATTACCGTAAATCTGGTTAACGGTTCTATCACTGTGCCCGTGACGGTAAACGTACCCGCCAACTGCCCTTAAAATTTTTACCCAACACTTTGGCGGGCATCTCAATCGAGGTGCCCGTTTCATTTTGTGCGGGCGTAAACGCGGTGCCGAACATGCACTGATTCCAAAATGAGAACGTGGCTTTGCTGCTAGTATTTTTTTTGTCGTTGTTGTTGACCGCTGCAGTCGCGCAACTTATTCGCCGAACGCGTCTGGGGCGCATCTTTTTTGATTTTCCGAAAGAGCGTGGTATGCATACCGCGCCAACGCCGCGTGTCGGCGGGATCGCCATGTTCACCGCCATCGGTATGCTTGCCATCCTCTGGATGCAACGCGACCTGACCGCCGGCATCGCAATGCTGAGTATCTTGCTGGTCGCAATCTCGCTATTGGACGACCTGCGTCCCTTGCCCGCACTATTGCGTTTGCTGGTACACGCCGTAACGGCCACGCTGGTGGTATTACTGTGGGTGAATGTGTTTGGAATGACGACCGTGCGATCCAACGAAGCCCTCCGCCTGGCCATGCTTCCCGTGGGAGCACTGGTTATTGTGTTGGCGATCGTTTGGATGACCAACCTTTATAACTTCATGGACGGTGCCGATGGTCTTGCTGGCGGCATGTCTGTGATCGGATTTGGCACCTATGCCATCGCGTCGGCGCAGGTTACAAACTCAGGCAGCTCATTGTGTTTACTGTCAATCGTAATAGCAGGTGCCTCAACGGGATTCCTTGTTTTCAATTTTTCACCGGCCAAGGTATTCATGGGCGACGCCGGCTCAATTCCGCTTGGCTTTCTCGCGGCCACGCTAGGGATAAACGGCAGCTTGCAGCAGATGTGGCCCTGGTGGTTTGGTGTGCTGGTGTTTTCCCCCTTCATCGTGGATGCCTCCGCCACCCTCTTGAGGCGTACGGCGCAAGGGAAAAAACCGTGGATTGCACACCGCGACCATTATTACCAACGCCTCATTCTCCACGGATGGAGCCATCGAAAAACCGCACTTGTCTACTATTGCGTCATGTTGGCAGCAGGGGGATCGGCGCTATATGCGATTGAGCGCCGGGCTAGCAGTGTCGTCTTGTCAACATGGGTGATAACATATGCGTTGTTACTGCTGCTGACAGAGTGGCACTTGCATCAAAAGAAAAACAACAAAATCCAAGAATAATCACGGTGAGAAAACATGAAGACTGTGTCATTTAACGAGCGCGCACTTTTAGCGTTCGTTCACGATGTGGCAATGCTGGCCGTTTCGTGGGTTGTCACTATTTTGTTGTTTTCGGAATCGGTTCGCGCGATCAGTTCACCCGATGTTTTACCTGGCATGGGGTTATTGCTGGTTGTGGCGATTCCTGTTCAAGCCGTTGTTTCCATCCTCTTCGGCATGTACCAGGGACTTTGGCGCTACGCGAGCCTGCCGGACGTTCAGCGTATTGTGGCGAGCGTCGTTGCCGGCTCAGTGGCCGTTGGGCTGAGCATTTGGGCGGGCGGATGGCTCGGCAATTTGGGATTTGCGCATTTTTTTGTGCAGACGCTGCTGTTGATTGTCCTAATGTCTGGGAGTCGTATCGCTTACCGCTCCCTGCAGGAGTGGCGCCAACACGGAAGAACCGGCGACTTGGGTACGCCTGTCTTGGTTCTCGGTGCAGGCGACGCTGCGGTCAGTCTTATCAAAGAGCTTGCTCGCAGTAGCGACTGGCGGGTCATGGGCCTGTTGGACGACGATTTGAACAAACGTCACAGGCTGCTTCACGGCGAACGCGTACTTGGCGCAATTGATGAATTGCCCAAGTTCGCACGCAGCCTTAAGGTGAAGCATGCAGTCATCGCGATGCCATCTGTGCCTTACTCGGTTCGCCGCCGCGTGATTGAAGTCTGCAACCGGGCACGTGTACAGGTGCTCACGATCCCGAAATTTAACAGTGTTGCACTATCGCCAACCGTCTCCGGCAAGACCTCAACACAAAAAATCCGACGCGTCGCGGTCGAAGATCTGATGAAGCGGGAGGTCATCATTCTCGACGATGCCGGCCTCCATGAGCTCATCACCGACAAGGTGATCATGGTCACTGGTGCGGGCGGATCAATCGGATCCGAATTGTGCCGCCAAATTGCTAGCTATCAGCCATCCATGCTGGTGTTGTTCGAGCAGAGTGAGTTTGCGCTGTACCAAATCGAACAGGCGCTCCGCGATGCATTCGAGAATCTGCCAATCGCAAGTGTGATTGGCGACATCAGGAATGCGCGGCGTGTAAACCAAGCCATGCACCAATACGCGCCTTCGCTGGTATTTCATGCTGCCGCGTATAAACACGTGCCGATGATGGAAGAGTCGAATGCGTGGGAGGCCGTGCAAAACAATGCCCTTGGCACTCTCATCGTCGCGAGGTCGGCAATTGAATATGGGGTCAAGAAATTCGTGCTGATTTCTACCGACAAGGCCGTCAACCCGACCAATGTGATGGGTGCGACCAAACGTCTCTCTGAGATGATTTGCCAGGCACTGCAGCAGTCCGGCGACACGCGATTTGAGATGGTGCGATTCGGCAATGTGCTTGGCAGTGCCGGCAGCGTCATCCCGAGGTTTCAGGAGCAAATTGAACAGGGTGGTCCGGTTACAGTCACTCATCCGGACATGGTGCGCTATTTCATGTCGATCCCGGAGGCTGCGCAACTGGTGTTACAGGCTGGCACCATGGGTTTAGGTGGCGAAGTATTCGTACTTGACATGGGCGAGCCAGTAAAGATTGTCGATCTTGCCAACGATATGATTCGATTGTCTGAACCGACAGATAACGAAATCAAGATTGTGTTCAC
>JBDTPE010000376.1:0-3609 GCA_039932875.1 Betaproteobacteria bacterium
ATGTTGCTGTCATAGCCGAGTCCGGTTTCGCCCCAAGCTAGTAGGCCGGTGGCGTTCTGGGCGCGGCGGTCGCGAATGGCGGCCAGGTATTTATCAATGACCGCTAGCGTAGTCGGCGGTGGGTTACTCGATTTCAATTCGAGGAAGTTGGCTTCTGCCAGATCCATTGAACCGGCGTTGAAGTAGGCGCGAGAGAGGTCCATGCGCGCGTCAGCTCTTGTCGGCTTGACTTGCAATACGCGTTCAAAGGCAATGATGGCTTCGTCTATCTTGCCGCTGTCCAGTGCGGAGACGCCAAGGAGGTAGTCGAAGTCTGGGTCGCCGGCGAGCTTATCCTGTTTGGCCACCAGAATCATGAAGGCCTGCTTGGGATTGTCGGCCGCGAGCAGTTGCTTGGCATCGTGCAACAGTGCCGGGTCAGCCAAGACAGTTAGCGGGGTGAGCAGGGCACAGATGAAGGCCGGTGGGGCAGCGAGCGAAAACAGGATTCGTGCGCGCGCGCGTTTTTGTGTTCTTGTCATGGGCTTTACCATTCTGGTGTGCCAGTGCCGCTTGGGTAATACACGGCGGCCATGGCCCGGATTGAGCGATGCGTAAGGCTGTTCCCTGCTCCCAAAAAAATGTGCTCCACTAGGGAAAGCCACTACATTTGCCAAGCAACCTATACTAAGCCGAGACCGCACGGTTGTAAACCTCTTCACCAGCATCATCAAGCTATGGTACGCGCATTGCCCGGAAACGTAAGTGCAAAAACGCACACTGTGAAACATACTAATGTTTCGCTCTACATGCCCACAGGCGTCGCGAGCGATAGCTCCCAGCATAGCCGAGTATCATCACCATTTCATGAATCGCAAATGGGTTGGAAATGGAAAAAAATGCTGGTCTCCCTGACGGGCCGTTAGTGGAGTCGGATATGAAAGAGGGCGTGCTGGTTATTACGCTGAACCGACCCAGGCAGTTCAATGCATTGTCCCTCAACACTCTTTACGCACTACGTGCCGCGCTGGATGCAATTGCGGACAACCAGTCGGCGCGCGTCGTAGTCATTGCAGCGAACGGCCACGCGTTTTGCGCGGGACACGACCTAAAGGAAATGCATGCGGCGAATGATCACGGATTTGTGACAAAGCTGTTTCAGCTCTGCTCAGACGTGATGTTAAAAATTGCCGCGTTGCCGCTTCCGGTAATTGCGGAGGTAAATGGCATGGCGACCGCCGCCGGCTGTCAACTGGTTGCGCAGTGTGATCTTGCCGTTGCCGCCGATCACGCCAGATTCGCCGTTTCCGGCGTCAACCTCGGTCTGTTTTGTTCAACGCCCGCTGTACCACTGTCGCGCACAATTTCACGCAAACGTGCTGCCGAGATGTTGATGACGGGAGAGTTTATCGATGCCGCTACTGCGTTGGAGTGGGGATTGGTGAATCGCGTCGTCCCGTCAGCCGCATTACGCACAGAAACGATGAAGCTGGCAAATTCACTGAAAACCAAACCACGCGCTTCGCTGGCGGCAGGTAAGGCACTTTTTTATCGGCAGATGGAACTAGGGCTCACAGCAGCCTATGAGGATGCATCAAGCACCATTGCTTGCAATTTCATGCAACCCGAAGCACGCGAAGGCGTTACCGCATTTCTGGAAAAGCGGAAGCCTGACTGGGGTGATTGACGTCAAGCACACAGCCCGTAACACTTGCCGCGTCGGCTACAGCAAGAAATCTGCTTCTCGTCTGCCAATATGCGTAAAACACAGTACTGTCGGTAGTCGAAACAAGTATGGCCAAAAACTGAAAGCGCCTAATTGCCATCCCGCAGAATTTCACGTGCCGCGTTGTGCCCAGGAATCCCCGTAACGCCGCCACCGGGATGTGTCCCTGCGCCACATTGATACAGCCCTTTGATCGGCGTCCGGTAATCACCAAAGCCGAGAACCGGGCGCGCACTGAACAATTGATCAAGCGACAGCGCGCCATGAAAAATATCGCCCCCGATTAATCCGAACTTACGCTCAAGGTCGAGCGGGGAGTGTATCTGTCTCGCGATGACACTGGCTTTGAAATTCGGCGCGAATCCGGTCACGGTATCGACCATCAAATCCGCGACAACTTCGCGGTGATCGTCCCAGCTCCGACCGCCTGGCAGTGTAGGTGAAACATGCTGACAGAACAGGCTTGCGACGTGCTGCCCAGTCGGCGCAAGTGAATCGTCAACCACGCTGGGAATTAGTATTTCGACGATAGGTTTATTCGACCAGCCTGAGACCTTGGCATCGAAGTAAGCCTGTTCCATATACTGGAGCGACGGCGCCATGATGATGCCCGACGCGTGATGCGTGCCTGGGTCAGGATGGCAGGTAAATCGGGGCAATTCTGACAGCGCGACATTCATGCGAAACGTGCCCGATCCGCATTTATACGCGGCGATGCGTTGATCGAATTCGGCATCGACGACACCTGGTTCAAGCAAACGCTGAAACAGCAATTTCGGATTCAGATTGGACACAACGCAATTAGCCATGAGCTCAATGCCATCTTCCAACGCAACCCCAACTGCCCGACCATCCTTGACTAGCACGCGTGCCACTGCTGCATCCACCGATATCTCTACGCCCCGCGCCACTGCCTCTTTTGCCATCGCCTGTGTGATCGCCCCCATGCCGCCGATGGCATGTCCCCAGATACCGGGCTTGCCGTTGACCTCGCCGAAAACGTGATGCAGTAGCACGTACGCCGAGCCAGGCGTGTATGGCGAAGCAAAGTTGCCGACCACGCTGTCGAATCCAAAGCACGCTTTGATTGGCGCAGACTGAAAATAGCGGTCGAGCACATCGCCCGCACTCTTGGTAAAAAGATCAAGCACATCACGGCGCGCCGCCATATTGAGCGCCTTGAAGCGCTTGCTCACTTTCCAAGCCTGCAGCAGATCAGTTATGCCGCCACCGACGTTGGGTGGGGTCTCCAGTAACAGATCTTTTAGCACCGCCGCCACGCGGTCCAGCATGGCGTAGTAGGCGGGCAATTTTTCTGCGTCAGACTTGGAAAACTTCGCAACCTCTGACTGCGTCGCGGCTAGGCCTCCCCCCACCTTTAAAAATTGCTGATCATCGAGCGGCAAAAAATTTGAATAAGGCCGCTCAGCAATGCGCAGCCCGTGCTCGGCCAACTTCAAGTCGCCAATGATCTTGGGATTGAGCAGGCTTACCGTATAGCTGGCCGTGGAGTTGCGAAATCCGGGATGAAATTCTTCAGTGACGGCGGCGCCACCAACCACATGTCGGCGTTCGAGCACGCGAACGCGCCGCCCTCTGGCAGCGAGGTAGCAGGCGCACACTAGACCATTGTGCCCGCCACCGACGATGATAATGTCTAGCATTGACTCAATTTCCAGCCGGGAGGAAAGCCCTCATGTCTTTTTAGAGCAGTCACGTGTGTTGTAGTATGCGGTGATCATTTTTTGATTCCGATTTGGGAAAACAACGTGCGCTCTACACTAACACATCGATTTGTTTTTGTTGGTTTGCAAAAACGCAATATCGTTGCAAGACTGTTATTGCTGGTGGTACTGTTGACCAGCTGCGCCGGCGACATTGCCGAATTCAACGGGCCGGATGCA
>JBDTPE010000377.1:0-3605 GCA_039932875.1 Betaproteobacteria bacterium
ACAGTTGTTTCTCTGCAGCGTCGTCAGCATTGGATGGCAGACCATCACGGGTGCCGAAGCGCGCACCCAAAAGCTGAACCCATGCCATTTCGAGCGACGCCAGATATCGGCCTTTCAGTCCCATCAAAACAAAAGCAGAAAACTCACCCGAAAGGGCTGGGTTCAAAATACCTATACATTGAAACTCCATAACTGGAGCGCTTTCCCAGCTATTTTTCCGCCGAAATGCGCGCCAATACTAGAGTTTCACTTTTCTAACGCGCCACCGCCGCTTTTCGAATCGCCTGTAACGTTGTATTCGGCGAGATCGCTTCCGGGTCGATTCGAATTTCGATCAACGCCGGTCTGCCCACGTTCATCGCGCGCTCAAATGCAGGCGCAAACTCCGCAGTGTTACAGACGACTTCACCACTAGCGCCAAACGCACGCGCATACGCAGCGAAATCCGGATTAACCAGCGCCGTGCCATAAACGTGCCCCGGGAATTCGCGTTCCTGATGCATGCGGATGGTGCCGTACATATTGTTGTTGACGACGATGAAAATGACGTTGAGCTGGTATTGCACAGCTGTGGCGAGCTCCTGCCCGGTCATGAGAAAGCAGCCATCGCCGGCAAACGCGACTACGACGCGCTCTGGATGAACGGCCTTGGCAGCAACCGCCGCTGGCACGCCATAGCCCATTGCGCCGGATGTCGGCGCGAGTTGCGTGCGGAAACCGCGATAGCGATGAAAGCGATGCACCCAGGTCGCGTAGTTGCCAGCGCCGTTGGTGAGGATGGCATCAGGCGGCAATACACTTTCAAGATGCTGCATCACGTCCCACATCTGTACGGCGCCGGGGATGACCTTCTGTGCTTGCCAAGTTTGATAGTCGGCATTGGCATCGGCAATGCTGGCACCTGTTTCTGCCCTTGTGACGCGCGGCATTGTGGCAAGTGCCTTTGCCATCGCGGCCATGGTGGCGTTGATCATTAGGTCTGCCTGATACACACGACCGAGTTCTTCCGCGCCCGCCAGGATGTGCACCAGTTGTTGAGTCTCCGACGCGACTTGCGGATCAATAAGCGTGTACCCGCTGGTGGTCATCTCACCCAGCCGCGGACCGAGCGCGATCACCAGATCCGCTGCCTTTATGCGCGCGGCGAGTTTGGGATTGATGCCGATGCCGACATCGCCTGCGTAGTTTGGATGGGCGTTGTCGAACAAGTCCTGAAAGCGAAACGCGCAGCCGACCGGAATGTTCTGCTTTTCGGCGAATCTCTGCAAATGGGCACACGCCTCTGCATTCCAACCGCTGCCACCAGCAATCAGGAATGGCCGCTTCGCAGCATTCAGCATCTCGGAGAGCTGCGCCATTGCGGCTTCGCCGGGCGAAGTTTCGATGCGTTGCCAGGGCCGGGCATCTTGCACTTCCACTACCGCCGAGAGCATGTCTTCCGGCAGCGCCAGCACCACTGGCCCCATGCGGCCACTGGTCGCAACCTGATACGCGCGCGCGACAAATTCCGGTACGCGATCAGCGCGATCGATCTGTGCCACCCACTTGGCCATTTGCCCGTACATGCGGCGATAGTCGATTTCCTGAAAAGCTTCACGCTCGACAAAGTCGTTGCCTACTTGGCCAATAAACAGAATCATCGGCGTCGAATCCTGAAATGCCGTGTGCACACCGATGGAGGCATTGGTCGCGCCAGGTCCGCGTGTGACCAGGCAGATACCAGGCTTACCGGTCAGCTTTCCATAGGCTTCGGCCATGTTTGCCGCACCGGATTCATGGCGGCAGGTAATCAGCTTGATTGTGTCGCGATTTTCATAGAGTGCATTGAGGACCGGTAGATAGCTTTCACCCGGTACGCAAAATGCCAGATCAGCGCCGTGGATTTTGAGTTGATCGACGAGGATCTGCCCGCCTGAACGTTGTCCGGCCAAAGTCATAGTTGCTTTACCTCATATCCACGCGCTTTGAGCATTTCTACCAGCCCCTTGGGGCCCAACAAGTGCAGCGAGCCGACCGCAACAAAGTGAGTCACATCGCCATCGAGGTAGCTGACGATTTTCTTCATCATGGCGTCGTGCCGACTGTAAAGCAGCACTGCATCAAGCTGATCGGTCAATCGCATGCCCTTGTTTACGCTTTTGGAAACTTCCTGCATCAACGTAACATCGCCGGTCTGCCAGGCATTAACCATCCCGGTTACTTGATCCGGCGCGTTGCCAGATTCAAGCGTGCTGATCGCATTTTCCAGAAACGCCTCTTGCAATTGCGGTGGCATGCCATCCATCATTTTCAACTGTGCAATTTGTGACTCAAGCTCGAGAACTGGCCTGTTATCGTCTTTGGATTTGGCAATCAGATAGCCGTCAACGCCGAGATTCATGTCGTAACCCAGCTTGGAAAACTCGACAATGGTCAGGAAGCCGCCGATGAGATAGGGCTTCATCGGTCTGACTGCTTCCAGCGGGAGCCGCAGACGCATCAGTTGTATCTTGAGTCGGTTGAACAACGCTACCGGGATATGCTTTTCGAGATTGTCGGGAGCTTTGTAATTGATGATGCGGGCAATGTCACCCATGCCTTCGTTATTGGAAATATTTGCCTCTACCACCAGCCGCTGCGACGCATTCAGCGCATCTTGAACTTGTGGCTGCAATGGATAAAACGACCGCTTGCCGACGTGAATCGTACCGAAAAGGTACATCACATTCACTTTTGATTTCACTTCCCAAAGGAAGGCTTTGGTGGCGACCGCCGGAATAGCGTCCGTTTCAGGCTTGGACTCTTTGGGCACTGCCGGCACGCTGATTTCGGGCTTGGTCGGGTCGTAAACGTTCTCCGGGGGCTCGCTGGCAACCACCGGCATGGCTACTGGGACAGAAGCAGGTGTAGGGGCAGCGGCAGATACAACGGAGATAGCGAAAAGCGCAATTACGCCCAACACCAGCCCGCCAATTGAGTTGGTAAGTTTCATTTAAGCAGTGCGACCACGGTAAACCCGAACAGTGACACATCGCAGTTGCCTTTTCAACCCGCCAGCCCCCGTTTAAGGGGCTATTCACGGAGCAAAAATTGCTAGAATGACGCGATCACTAGAAGAGGCCCAAGATGCTGCGTTCTTTGACCGGCAAGTTCGAATCACCGCAGCTGGCGACCCTGCGCAGCATCTCATTGTTCAGCGAGATCGCCACTGGTGAGTTGCGCACCATTCGTGGCCTGTTGCACCATCGCACTTACCTGAAAGGCGAAGTCATTTTTGACGAAGGTGAGGAAGGGCAGGCGATCTACTTCATCCTGCGCGGCAAAGTGTTGATCTGTCGCCAGGGCAAGCCGGTCGAGGGCATGATTGCAGAGCTGGGCGTGGGGCAGTGTTTTGGCGAAATGGCGCTGCTCGATAACGCGCCGCGCATGGCGCAAGTCCGCGCCACCGAGGATTGCTCGCTTGATGTGCTGTTTCGCGAAGATTTTCTGCGTCTCATCCAAACCCACTCGCACATTGCCTCCAAGCTTTCACTCGAGTTGGCGCGCATGATGGGTGAGCGCTTGCGGCAGACCGTCAACAGCCTTGTGCTGTAGCCGACAATGGCCAGCCCATCACGCATTGGTCC
>JBDTPE010000378.1:0-3593 GCA_039932875.1 Betaproteobacteria bacterium
TGGGCCAGCCGACCCACAGCACGACCGGCGTGCCGAGCACGAACTGTATCCAGCCGAGCATTCGCGGCTGCAGGCCGAACAGATCGTGTATGCCGACCATCGGCGACATCGCGAGCACCACGAGAGGGATGGAAAGTGCAGTGCCGAGCCACAGGCGCCGCTTGAGATCCCGCAATTCGGAATCGTCGGCTTCACCCGTGCCGGCGATCGGCACCAGCGCCATGCCGCAGATCGGGCAATCCCCTGGCTTATCGCGCACGATCTCCGGGTGCATCGGACAGGTATATTGCGCGCCCGCGCGCGCTTCAGCCACCGGCGCGGCGGCCGGCTGTAAGTAATGCGCCGGATCGGCGGCGAACTTCGTGCGGCAACCCGCGCTGCAGAAAAAATAAGTCGTGCCGGCGTGCTCAAGATGATGCTTCGACTGCGACGTCACCGCCATCCCGCATACCGGATCCTTGAGCGCCCCGGCATTTGCGCCGCCGTGCGGGCACTTTGCATGATCATGCGCCGGCAGGGGCGTGACATTGCCTGGCCCATGTCCGCTGTGATCGTGTCCGCCGTGCTTGTCTAAATGGTCAACCATCGGTGCCTCCATTACATTGAAAACCGCACGGATCAAGGTTAAAGTCCGTACTCTGGTACGGAGTCAAGGGGATGCCATGCAGGATTCCAGCTTCACCATCGCCGGTGCCGCGCGCGCGGCGGAAGTCGGCGTCGAAACCGTGCGCTACTACGAGCGGCGCGGGCTCATACCCAAGCCGGATCGCCCCGCCGGGGCATACCGGCGATATAGCCGAAACCACGTTGATCGCATTCGTTTCATCAAGCGCGCGCAGGAACTGGGATTTACCCTCGAGGAAATCGCCACATTGCTGACTCTCGAAGATGGCACGGACCGTCGCAGCATACGTCGAATTGCCGCCGCCCGACTCGACGAGATTCGTAGCCGCATTGCCGACATGCAGCGCATGGCGCGCGTACTCACGCATCTGTTGCACGACTGCGAAACGCACGGTAAAGCGCCGCATTGTCCAATTATTGCCGCGATTGCACGCGACAGTTAGCAAGGCTTCGCAGCGATGGCTCGTCGCACGCTGCCGGCCGGTCATATGCTACTTTCCGGCCGTAGCAGATCGATGATGAAAAAAGTTGTAAAGCGGCGCATACACCAGGCCAATGTAGATGCCGTACAGAAATGATTCGACAAGACCGAGTACAAAGCTTGGCCAAGTGATCCACTTGAAGCCTGGCAGAAGTTTTAACCACACCTCGTACATGTGCTGATCAAACATAAGATCGTAGCTCACGCAAAACACATAAGTGATAGCAAGAAAGGACCCCATCGCCAATCCGACATCGCGCCAATAAAGCTTAGCCATGATGGTGCCCTCCTTGCTGTGTTTCGTTTTGTGCTGAGACGCCAATATATTTTTCCGGGGTCTGCTCGAATTTGTCGCGGCAGGTCGTGGAACAAAAGGAATAGGTTTTTCCTCGATACACGCTCGCGGCGGTCGATTTGTCCCGATCGACGGACATTCCGCAGACCGGGTCCTTGGTATCGCCGTCACTGTCAGCGCTACCGCCATGATGCCCGTGGCCATGACCACCCATCATGTGGGCGCCACAACCGAAGCGCATCATTACGAAGAACAGACCGCCCCACAAAAGCAGCGAGCCGATACCTTTCAGACTTTCCGTATCCATGTTTATCTCCTGTTCTCTGTCGTGTCAGGCATAGAAACTGTCGAAAAACCGTCCAGGAATCCGCTCCTTTTAAGCGTCGGCGCTGTCGGTTGTATGCCGCTCGTCATTTAAGTTGCCAGCGGAACGAGCGCGGCACGGTCTCGCCTGGGCGCTTGATCTGCAATTCGATCGATGGCGGCTGCGCTGCAAACGGCTTGAAGCGCAACACACCCTTGCGATGGTGCCCACCCGGCGGATCACCCTGCCAGCTGACCGGTGGGGACGTGGCGCCGCCTGCCGCGATCAACACTGCTGACTTCGTCAGGTCGTCGGACAACGCCCCGCTATGCGTGTCAAAAGCGATTTCGAAATTCCACGACTGGTCCGACAGGCTTTGCGGCGTTACTTTTACGGTAACGCCAGATGCGGACACCGTTTGGGCGGGGAGAGTTGATGCGGCGAATGCGTTGCCTGCTATGAAAATCGCGACGGCGATCGATGCAAACAAAATGATTAAGCGGCGCATTGGGCGTGCTCCTTGGTGGCGTTGAAAAGTTTGGTTCCGATGTAACCGATGCCCGCGGCATTAAACGCGAGCCCGACCCAGAAAAACTCGACCTGATACTGTGCGGCCAGGCTTACTAGACCGGCGGCGCCAAGCACCGGCGCGAGATTGACCAGGTAGTGAGCGCAGCATGAGATCATCGCCGCAGTGGACGTGGTGCCCGATGCAGCCATCACGGTTTTTGCGTCTTTGCCAGTGCTGACGACTTGTTTCAGGCGGGTGAAGAGTGCGACCTGCAGGCCAAAACCCGCAGCCAGCGGCAAGACGTAGAACCAGAATTTCGCGAATTCGCTAACCGTAAAAGCCCAACCAGAAACGAGGGTCAGAATGCCGAAATAGACCCCCAGCAAGGCGGCGAATGCGAATACTCCCCAGCCAATCGGACGACGGGCAATTGGGCTTGCAGTCATGCTCGGCTCCACCAGCGATATTCGTTAAGCGGAGCGGCGCCAAAGCCATGCACCCAGCGCCCAATCATGCCCGGCCCGCAGCGAATCCCCATGCTGGCGACCAGGCCGGAACCGCACGCCGGATCACCGAACGACGGAAATAATCGGATCACGAAAGCCGCACGGACTAGCTTGGTCATCAATTGCTTGCGAAGCTTCATAGCCATCCTTCCTTCGAAGGGCAGTTGCTATGAGATTGCGCGCGGACAGCATGCAGCTCTCGCGCTATGAACTGCACACTGAATCCGGTGCCCTGCATTGCAATGCTCCTTGCCTACTTCGTATTTGGCATCATTGATTGGTCGCCCATCATGCCGTCCATTTGCTTGCGCATCTGACCCATCTGTTTCTGATACTCGGGCTCTCTCATTGATGGCCGCGCGCCTAGACTCGCCATGCGATGCATCATGGTCGACATACCATCCATTCGTTTAGCCATTTTTTTATTCTGCTCAGGCGTAAGGGTGCCGTGAGACATCTCGTCCGTCATCCTGCTCATTTCCTGGGACATGTCCTTCATCATTTGAAATTGGGCTTGGTGATGCTCGCTGACGCTCGGCTTGTCCTGCGTAGGCTGTGCGCCGGCGGGCGTTATCGCGAGAATTCCCAAACAAACAAGTAGTGCTGTTGTAGAAACCACTGATTTCCTGCTCATGTTGATGCTCCTTTAGTTGATCAAATCACGTGTTAAATAAATCGTTACTCTTTTTTTCAAATTCCGAATGGATCGACGCAAGATCGCCTTCGCGTCGAGACGCACTGTCAGACCTGCATGGGGTTGATCAGCAGCTTGTCGTGAACTAGGGAAAATAGCTGAACTTATGACCGCGCCTGCATACGACGCGCTAGGACACGACAGGAAGCCGGCACCAGACCCACCGGTCTGCAGTGCC
>JBDTPE010000379.1:0-3589 GCA_039932875.1 Betaproteobacteria bacterium
TCACCTTGTAAATAGCGCGATGAAAAAGCGCCGATGACGGTGCCCAAGAGCTGCACCAGTATCGCCATCCAGACGCCCAATTGACTGACCGACAGCCAGGACAGTTGTTCCATCGACCTCATTCCAGATACTGGCGTGTGAGTAATCAGATGCCATAACAAGGAAGCCAGCGCGCACAGAAGCGCAACAGCTGACAGGTGGCTGAATCGTTTCCAAAGCTGGGTTTCACTTGTTTGCCCGACTTTGGCTGCGAGCATCGTCATCAACATCAACATCAACATCAACGTGGCGGGGGCAAACGCGCTAAGCGAAAACAATAAGCTGGAGAAGTCCATCGCAAGTAGCCCAAAAATGAATAGTCGCTAGAGTGCTTGACGAACGTCATTCTGTAAAATACATTGATAATATCTTTTGAATACTTAAAACAGAATGATAAATCTCGAGCAGCTGAACTTCCATCACCTTTTCTACTTTTGGCGTGTCGCCAAACTAGGCCACCTCACCCGCGCCGCGCAGGAGGTGCACACCTCGCAATCTGCCCTCTCCGCGCAAATCAGACAGCTTGAAGAGCGTCTGGGCGAGCCGCTGTTTGCACGTGAAGGCAAGCGCCTCGTGCTTACCGCGATAGGCAGAATGGCTTTCTCTTATGCCGAGGACATCTTCGGGCTGGGACAGGAAATGCTTGGCAGGCTGCAAGGCCACAGTGAAGGCATGATCCGATTGAGGGTTGGGAGCGTATCCACATTGTCCAGGAACTACCAGGAAAACTGGATTCGCCCCCTGCTGGTCGACCAATCGGTTGTGCTTACCTTGGAGTCGGGTTTGCTGGAGGGGCTGCTGGATCGGTTGTTGCAACATCAGCTCGACGTGGTGCTAGCCAATGAAACCGTCCCCGCTGAATCGAGTCGACCTTTGCATTGCCGCTTCCTCGGCAGTCAGGCGGTCTCATTAGTTGGCCCAAAAAGCTTCTGGAAGGCTCGCAAACTGCGTATTCCGCAGGACCTGGATGGTGCAGACATCGCGTTGCCGGGGCCTCGGCATGCCATTCGAGGGCAGTTCGACGCGTACTGCAGCGCAGCGGGTGTGAAGCCGAAACTGCGGGCCGAAGTCGATGACATGGCAATGCTTCGCCTGATCGCTCGGGATAGCGGCTGGCTAACGGTACTACCCGAGGTGGTTGTGCAGGATGAATTGCGCTCGGGCAGTCTATTGAAGGTGGGGCAATTTTCGGAATTGCAGGAGCATTTTTATGCGATCACCACGCCTAACCGACATCGAATTGAGCGGCTTGAGATACTCCTGGCGGGCGTATCCGACGAAACGCGCCAAATGGCTGCAGCAGAAACGATCATGTGCACTTCTAGTGGAGTTTGAACCCTAGTCCGCACGCATAACTGCAGCGGCCGTTGTGAGATTTATTATTTGTTGTTGGCAAAAGTCTTGATTCAACTATTTCGCCTGCAGTTCAATAGGTTTTGAAACGGACGGGTCTTGAATCAAAGGAGTGGCGTCAGGTCTCGCAACTAAGCATGCAGCGGATAAACTCAAGCACTGAAGCAACTCTCAGGGCGAAAGCATCTGGAGTTGCCGTTCAACTGTCGGACTGCGCCAGAGCCGTTGTGATCATTCAGAATAATGTAAATTTACATCTGGTCTGCGCCGCCTCGCAGATCGATCAAATCATTCACGGGAGTAAACCATGCGTATGCAAATCAAGTTGCGTCTATTTGGCGCTTTAACAGCGTTTGTCGTGTCCACGTCCGCGTTTGGGCAGCTTTGCGTTGCCGACCAGAAAACCGAAGTACTCTGGAAAGGCAGCTGGTACAAAGCATCGGTCGTCAAAGCTGGAGCCAACCGTTGTTTCATTACCTACGCCGGCTATGACAACAGCTACGACGAGTGGGTCGGACCGGAGCGCTTGAGAATCAAGGTTCTGTGGAAAGGTGACTGGTATCCTGCCGCCGTCGTAAGCAAAGAGGGCGACGAATTCCTCGTCAGTTATGACGGTTACAAATCCTCGTGGGACGAAGTTGTATCGATAAAGCGAATTCAATTGCGTTAAGCGCCCACTTTTTTACTGCCAAACGACAACTAGGCTGGGAACGTCAGCCTCGCTTCAGTACCGCCGCCAGTGCGTGGCAGCAAATCAAATTTCGCGCCGTGCATACGCGCGATGCGTTCGACTATTGCCAGCCCGAGACCGGCTCCCGCTTCGCCGCTACGGGAGCTGTCCAGTCTGGTAAACGCCTGCTTCAGCCGTTCCACTTCGTGGGGCGGGATTCCCGGACCGCGATCAAACACACTAAAGGAATTTTTGCCTGTTGTGTCATCGCGACAGGTCTGGACAAGGATTTCACCACCGCCATGGCGGGCTGCGTTGTTGATGAGGTTGTCGATTGCACGTTGCATCGCCACCGGACGCAGCATCAACCCCGGCAATTTGACGAGGTCGGTCGACGCATTGATGTGCATCCGCGCAGCCCTTTCAACAGCGCCTTGCGCCAGTTGCGACAGGTCCATGCGCTGGGGCGGTTCAGCGGATTCGTCACGGGCGAAATCAAGAAATTGATCGATCACGAGATTGATGTCGTGAATATCGTGCTCAAGATCACTTCGCGTGGCCGGATCGGCAGGTAGCATTTCGATCCCCAGACGCAGGCGGGACAGCGGGGTACGCAAGTCATGTGAAACGCCCGCCAGAAACGTGGCGCGCTCTTGGTCGAGACGGGTGAGATCGGTGCGCATCTGGTTGAACGCAGTCGCCACGGCGCGAACTTCGCTTGGTCCCATTTCAGTGACAGGCGGCGGGTTGTTTCCTTGTCCGAAGGTGCGCGCCGCAGTTGCCAATGCCTCCAGTGGGCGATTCACTCGCCACATCAAGAATACTGCGCCAACCAGCGACAGGATTGCGCTGAGAACGCCCCAGCCTATCCAGGCCATGGAGTAATCGGGCTCGATCACGCGGCTGCGCGGAAAAACCACCCAATAGTAGGAGTTGCCGACAGGCAGCTTGGTAATGAGCGACGGCGGTGGCGTAATTTGTACGCCATCGGCAGATGGCACCGCTCTAGGCGGTCGTTGATAGACATAGATATCGGCTTCGGGCCCGAAATTTTCCCGCAGCCGTTGGCGCGCCGCCGCGATTCCCGGCGAATCCGGTGCGGGCACTACCGCTTCCACGATGCGCTGCGGCGGAATAACGCGGATGTTTCTTTCCTCGCGCATTTTTGCCAGAAATTCGCGGTGCTGCGCTGCTGGAATAAACTCTAGCGCAGCGCGAATGGTTTTTAGGTGCCCGATGTATTGCCCGGCAAGGAACTGCGTGCGTGGGGCATGCGAGTAATAGCGGAATAGCAATACCGAAGCTAACTGGCTCGCGAGCAAGGCCAGCACAATCACAAGTGCGGTACGCGCCAGCAACGATTTGGGGATCAGCGACATAGCAAGTCTTTGGCCGTCAGGTCAGCGACAAGCGACTAAGCGTGCTTTTGACCGTCAGGTACAAACACATAGCCCAGACCCCACACCGTTTGTACATAGCGCGGATTGGACGGGTCTTCGCCAAGCAATTTGCGTAGGCGCGAGACCT
>JBDTPE010000380.1:0-3589 GCA_039932875.1 Betaproteobacteria bacterium
GCTTTCCTGAAGTTTGTGAATCTGTATCAGGCCTAAACCTGGTGCTAACGAATGAAGTTGGATCGTGATTTCGCTGCGCTCGCAGGATTAACCTTATTCGTCTGCACTCATTCTCGCAACTGATACTGATGCTGGTTTTAACTCAATGAGGAAATGTGCCATTGCAAGGCGGTTCCCCTATCGATCGGCAGCGCGAATGTCGAGTCTATAGACTTGAAACGCGTGTCCTAGCCTTGGGGTGGCCTGCTGCGTAGTTTGACGACCAGGTATTCGGAAATGGCGAGAAAACCGGCGAACCAGATCAGCGACCACAGAGGGATGCTAAGGCCAAAAATCGGCGGGTATTGATCCGAGCAGCCGCCATAGGCCGCAAGAAATTCTGGCCACCAGGCCCGCATCGGCAGGGCATAAACGATCTGCCCAACGACATCGGTGTTACAGGTGGTCATGGTGTCGCCCTTGGTGACCTGCCAGATGGCCAAGGCCGCACCTGTCGCGGCAAATACCCCAAGCAGGCCGGCGGTAATCATGGCACCAAGGCGCTTGGGACCATAGGCAGCCGCAGCCAGCGAAATAGCGGCGATGGTCATGTAAACGTAGCGTTGCAGTATGCATAACGGGCAGGGCTGCTGGCCCGGTCCGTATTGCAGGTAATAGGCAAAACCCAGCAGCGCGACGCAGCTTACACCGATGGCCGCAAATATCCAACGCGGGGAAGCTGCAAGTGATGTGGTATTAGTCATGCTGCATGGAGTTCATACCAGCACCCTAAGTTCCCGCAGCATGACGGATAGCATCGCCAGATCGCTTTCTCTCGCCAATTTCAAATCAGCCATCACTTCGCGCATGCGCGCCAGTGCCTTGTCGTGATGCCGCTCCCAAGTCTGGATAAGCTCAGCCGGGTCGTTGACATCGCTGGAAAGTTTCAACACGCCGCTAGCGAGCTGGCGTTGCAGGTTTGCCAGATCGTCGCGCATGGCGGCACGTGCCATGGCCTGCCAATTCGATTGGTAGGGCAGGCCTGCAATCTGCCCTGCCAACCAGCGCAGCTCCAATTTGCCGGCAAGCGTAAAGTAGACTGAAGCGGCAAGTGCGACTTCGCGCTTGAATTCGTGAGAAATTTCGACGATGTCGAGCACAGAATACATCGCCCCCAGACGTGCAGTTGCGCTCGCAAGATCAACCGGCACACCCTTTGCCACTAATGCCGATTCACTATCGGCCAATGCTGTCAGATCCTCGGGCGAGAGGAAACTCGGCAATCGATCTGAGACAGTCGCAACGCCAGCAGCAAAAAACTCCAGCACCTTGGCGATTGGCATGCGCTCGGAACGGCGGCGCAAAAACCAAAGCGTGCCGCGCACAATCAGCCGCCCGGCATCGATCAACATATCGCTTTGCACGGCCGCAGGCACCTTGCTGTCCAGTGCCTCGATGCGATTCCATAAGTCGCCAACCAGGAAGATATCCCGGGTGAGTATGTAGCTGCGCACCACCTCGGCTGCGGTGCCGCCCGTTTCTTCCTGCATGCGATGTACGAATACGCTACCGGTACGGTTAATCGTGCCGTTGGCGATCTCCGTGGCAATGATCTCGCGCTTCAGCGGATGCTTTTGCATCACGTTCGTGTATTTCTGCTGTAGAGGCGTCGGAAAATATGTCGTCAACGCATCGGCGACGTACTTGTCATCCACTAAATCCGATTTCAGCAACTCGTCAAAAAGCTCCATCTTGCTGTAAGCCAGCAGCACAGCGCGTTCCGGCGACGTCAGGCCCTGCTTTTTGGCCTTGCGCTCGCTCATCTCCTCATCCGTTGGCAAATACTCAACCGCACGATTTAAGCGGCCCGATTTTTCCAGTCGGCGTATGAAGCGCATCTGGGAGTCGACGAGCTTGGCGCTCCGCACCCCAGATACCGACAAGGTCTGGGTCTGGAAATAGTTGTCTTTCAATACCAGTCGACCGACTTCATCGGTCATTTCAGCCAGAAATACACTGCGATCTTTTTCCGCAAGCTTGCCCGCGTCGATAATGGCGCCGACCAAAATCTTGATGTTGACCTCGTGGTCTGAACAATCTACGCCAGCAGAGTTATCGATGGCATCGGTGTTGATGCGACCGCCATTCTGCGCGTATTCGATGCGCCCCAACTGCGTGAAACCGAGATTGCCACCTTCGGCGACTACCTTGCAACGCAGCTCATTCCCGTTGATGCGTAGAGCGTCCGTGGCACGGTCGCCCACCTCGGCGTTCGACTGATAACTCGCTTTCACATAGGTGCCGATGCCACCGTTGTAAAACAAATCCACCGGCGCTTTAAGGATGGCGCGCATTAACTCAATCGGCGTCAATGGCTCGCCGACTGCACTGAGTCCCAGTACTGCCCTTGCTTCCGCAGACACCGTGATCGATTTGGCACCGCGTGAAAAGACCCCGCCGCCGGCCGAGATTAATTCCTTGTCGTAATCCAGCCAGCTTGAGCGCGGCAATGCGAACAGTCGCTCACGCTCCTTGAAGCTCTTGGCTGCATCCGGATTGGGGTCGAGAAAAATGTGGCGATGATCAAATGCGGCGACCAGGCGAATGTGTTTTGACAGCAGCATGCCGTTACCGAACACATCGCCCGACATGTCGCCCACGCCAGCAACCGTGAAATCGGTAGTTTGCGTGTTGATGCCGTCAGCATTGACATCGGTAATTTCACGGAAATGGCGCTTGACACTCTCCCAAGCGCCTTTGGCCGTGATGCCCATTTTCTTGTGGTCGTAACCAACCGAGCCACCAGAGGCGAACGCATCCCCCAGCCAATGACCATACTCAATGGAGATCGCATTGGCGTAATCGGAGAACGTTGCCGTACCTTTGTCAGCTGCAACGACCAGATATGGATCATCGGCGTCGTGGCGTACCACCATTTGCGGTGCGACCACAGCGCCTTTGACCAGATTGTCAGTGATATCGAGTAAGCCGCGCAGGAAATTTTGGTAACACGCCACACCTTCCTGCAGATAGGCTTCGCGGTCGGTGGCCGGTGGCGCCATCTTCAATACAAAGCCGCCTTTGGAGCCGACCGGCACGATCACCGCGTTTTTCACCATCTGCGCCTTGACCAGCCCCAGCACCTCGGTGCGGAAATCTTCCGGTCGATCAGACCAGCGCAGTCCACCGCGAGCGACCTTGCCGCCGCGAAGGTGGATACCCTCGAATCGCGGTGAATATACGAAAATTTCGAACATCGGCCGCGGCTCCGGTAACTCGGGCACCTTGGCTGATTCGATCTTGAACGAGGCGTAGGGCTTGCGCGCACCGTGCTTGTCTGGCTGATAGTGATTGGTGCGCAGTGTTGCGCGCATCACCGCGAGGAACCGCCGCAGGATGCGATCATCATCGGCATTGGTAACTGCCTCCAACTTGCCCCTGATGGCCGTAAAGATATTCTTTTCGTCTTCGATGCGTTCGCCTCGATAGGCGGGGTCAAAGCGAGTATGAAAGAGCTGCACCAGTTGTTGGGTGATAGCAGTATGGTCAAAAAGTGTCTGTTCGACGTATTGCTGACTGAACGTGAACCCGGTCTGCTTCAAATATTTTG
>JBDTPE010000381.1:0-3589 GCA_039932875.1 Betaproteobacteria bacterium
GCCTGCATCTGCGCGGCGATACCCGAGATCGTGTCTGAAATTACCTTGCGGCCATTGGCGGTGAGCAGTTTGCGATTGTCATCGACGACATCGCCCTGCAACGCGTCAGCAAAGCGTAGCGCGATTGTCATCATGCGTTCAAAGGTTGCAGCCGGTTGCGGCGCGCGCGGCACGTCGAGCGCAAACGTCAATCCTGTTAAATACGCGCCAGCTTGGCGGATGCCGGGCGGCTCTTCGGGATTCATGTTGCGTAGTGCGTAAAGCGTGTGCCCCAATTCATCGCGCAGTTCGAATTCGCCTGAGTCCAGTGCGACCAGTCCGTGTGATTCCGCCAGACCCCGCACTTTAGTTGTCGCAAATGTTGCGCCGCCCTTGCCGATGACATTCACCGCAATTTCGATATCCGTATCCGCGCAAAACGCATCCACAGTCTGCGAACGATCAGTAGCCAGTTCCACATCTTCGCGTTGCGAAACGGCGCCGATTCCTTGCGCGAATGCGATCATCATTTCGTTAAAGGCAAACAGCGTATTCGGATCGACCATGCCGCCGCGAGACGCCAGTTGCAAACCAGCGCGCAACTCACGGAAGCCCTCACTATCATCGGCATTTTGCGCGTCGATCGGCTGCCAAAGACCATTAACCAGTCCTTCCCAGATGATGCGCTTGGATACCTGCCGGGATTGCTGCACCGTCGGCCAGAACTGGTCGGGCAAAATCGGTGCATCTGCCAGTAACAGGGCGACCGTATCGATTTCGGCGTTGATGCCAGGCAGCCTGACATCGACCGCGCTCTTGGGCATGATCGGCTCATCGACCGTTGGCGTGTCAAAGCCCATCAGGTCATCGTCAGCCGTGTGCAGCGTCATGTTGCCCAAATGCGGCTCGACGCGGTCGTGTGAATCATTCAACAACACATCACGATGGTCCGAGGAAAACGCGTTTTCAGCGTGTTTCCGATATTTTGTTTCCTGCCAGCGGTTATAAATGAGCACCAGCACAATGATGACAAAAACGATGCCAATTAGCGCCCACTGAAAGTCACTGATCATTTTTGATTCTCAAAGAGTCGGTGCCTATGCTGCTACCGGCACGGGTGCGGCTGCAAATTTCTTCGCCGCGTGGATATCCACTTCTACGATACGCGAAACACCCGGTTCGTTCATGGTCACGCCCACCAGTTGCTCAGCCATTTCCATCGTCACCTTATTGTGCGTGATAAACAGGAACTGTGTGGAGACCGCCATTTTCTTGACCAGTTCACAAAAGCGGTCGGTATTGGAATCATCCAGCGGTGCATCGACCTCATCGAGCAAACAAAACGGCGCGGGATTCAGGCGGAACAGCGAGAACACCAGCGACAACGCGGTCAGTGCCTTTTCTCCACCGGAAAGCAATTGAATCGACTGCACTTTCTTGCCGGGCGGTTGTGCAAACACCTGCAGGCCGGCGTCGAGAATTTCGTCACCCGTCAAACGCAAGTAGGCATGGCCACCGCCAAATAGCATCGGAAACAACTCGGTAAAGTTCTTGTTGACGATGTCGAAGGTGGTTTGCAGCAGGTCGCGGGTTTCGCGATCAATACGCTTGATGGCGTTTTCGAGCGTGTTGATTGCCTCATTCAAATCGAGTGATTGCGCATCCAGGAAAGCCTTACGCTCACTCGCCTGCTCAAGTTCGGCGAGTGCAGCCAGATTGACGGCGCCTAGCTCGGTAATTGCCGCGTTCAGGCGATTGATCTCAGCCTGGTACGCCGTCGAACGCGATTTCCGCTCGACCGTTTCGGCGAGCTCTTCAATATTGGCTCCCGCATCTGCCAGTTGCTGCGCATAGTTTTCTTCGTTGATGCGCGCTTCCTGTTCCTTCATGCGCAACTCGGTGATCTTGTCGCGCAGCGGCTGCAGGCTGCGCTCGATGGAACCTTTGCGTTCTTCGAGCCCCTTCAGTTTTCCAGTCGCCGACTCCATGGCGTCGCGCGCATCTGCGAGCGACTTCTCGGTCTCGATCTTGGCGGTCAGCGCCAGTTGCAGACGCTCCTGAATATTGCCCTCTTGCAAGTTTTCCAGCTCGGCCGCCAAGGCATTCTTGCTCAGCAACACCGCTTCGGCGCGCTGCGCCAGTTGGGACACCATTTCGGTGAGCGACTTGATTTTGTCGTGGCAGGAACGCTCGAAATAATTTGCTTCCTGTGCAGCACGATCAGCCGCGCTGACGCGTTCACGCGCGTCGCGCACTGCGCGTTCGGCTTCCTGCTGCTTTGCTTCCAGTTCCATCAGGCCATCGGTCAAATCACCGATGCGATTGCCACCTTCTTCGAGTCGCTCCTGGGCCTCAGCCATTTCGGCGCGCTCTTTCTCGCTGTCGGCTTCAATGATCGCCAGCTCTTCGCGAATGGCGGCGCGGCGCGACTCGGCTTGCGACGCCGCCTGCGAAAGCTTGAGCGCCTCCATCTGCAGGACATGCTCGCGGTTCTTTGTTTCCTGAATCTGGCTGCGCAGTTGACGCAGCTCATCCTGCGTTTCATTCAGACGCGCTTCGCTGTCCCGCTGTTGAGATTCCAGCGCACGTCGGGCTTCGATCTTGCCAGGTAGCTCGGTTTTCAGTGATTCGATTTCGCGTTGGCGCTGCAGCACCCCGTGCAACTCGGATTGCGGGCCATGCAATACCAAGCCGTGCTGACTGTACAAATGGCCATTGGCAGTGACCAGCAGCGCGCCGAACGGCAATGCCTTCATTTGATTGCGGACGTCTGCGATGTCTTCAAGCACAAAGACATTGGCAAGGCACTCGCGAACGAACGGCAAGACGGCTGGATTATCCGAGGTTACCCAGTCGGAGAGCGCGGTGAAGCCCGCCGTCGCTGCTACCGGCGTGCTGCCGTTCTCAATATAAAGCGCGACGCTTCCGGGCGGCGGGTCGCCTGCTGCACGATCAATGACCGATGCGTCGGGAACTTTGATCGCATTGAGCTTCACACCCAGCGCTGATTCCAGCGCGTCTTCCCAGCCCTGTTTAATCTTGATCGATTGCCAGAGGCGTGGCGCATTGTCCAGTTGATATTTCGACAACCACATGGCGAGGCGATTGTTGTTGTCTAGGCGGGCTTGCTGATTTTGCAGCGCCAATAAAGCGGCCTCGATACGCGCCAACTCACGCGTGGCATGTCCGATAGCCTCCACGGACACTTTCCGCTGTGATTCCAGCTCGTCCAGGCGTTTTTCTGCGTCGGCCAGTTGCTCCTCAGACTGCAACAGGATCTCCTGCGCTTCGGCGCGCTCAGCTTCCACCTGATGCAACGCATCGGCATCTGGCACCACCAGGTTCATGTTCTCGGTGGTCAGGCGATTCTTGCGTTGTTCCAGTTGCGACAGGATTTTCAGAGCATTGGATTCGCGCGCTTCTTCAATTGCCTGCGTCTGCTCCGCCGCTCGCACCTCATTTTCACTAGTGCGCACCACATTGATCGCTTCACGCAATTTTTCCTCAAACGCAGGCACATCATTGCGAACCACCTCGGCGCGTTCACGCGCCTCACCGACGCGGTCGATGCCGCTAGCCAGCTCACGATGCCAGCGATCCAACTCGTTGG
>JBDTPE010000382.1:0-3587 GCA_039932875.1 Betaproteobacteria bacterium
ATGGGCCTGTGCAACGTGCCGATCAATATGCTGTACGGTGAGCGGATCGAAATATATTCAACCTTGCGTGTGCCGTCGTCCTGGTTTGCGACGGTTCTGCCGCCGCCCAAATTGGCATAGATCGGATAACTCGCTTCGCACGATATCGCAGATTTAATATCGGGCGGTACACTTTGATCATTCATGCCCTGGCGCAGTGCGTACAGGCTTACCGGCGCTTTGTTTGCCGGAGTGACCGTAATGGTGATTGCGGAAGCTGCAGGCAGCGTAATACGGTAAAAGACGTGCTTGCCGGTGAACATTTCGAACCGCGTTCCGGGGAAGCACGCCACATTGCTTTGCTCGGCCCATCGCAGCGACGATAGCCTGTGTCCATCGCGCAGCGTGCCCCTGACTTCGCCGGCCTTCGAATTTGCCGGCAGGGTAATGACCTTTGCTGACTGCTGTGCGGATGCCGCGATGCTCATCAGCGTTAACAATATACCCAGGGCGACTTTCATGGATTGACCTCCTCGGTGTGTTGGCACGAAATCTGTAGCTGTACTGTTTGGATATTGCAGTGGCAGCATGGGCATCAACCGCGATGTCCTCCGCTCAGCGATTTCCATTTATACGATTTAACATCAATGGCAGCAATGCTTGACTGCTATGGATTGCCGATTCCCGCCACGGCATGAACGCGCTGACCTCGCAGTTGGTCTATCGCGAGACCGCGGTTTTAACAGACTGTGTTCGTTACCGTACCGAGTCCATCTCAGGGCAAGCAGACAATGCGTTGGACATTACAAGGCAGCAACTTCCAGAAGGCTATGTGTCGTGTAATCCTTTAAGCGCACCACCGTAAAGGTTCACGATGAAAAACTGCCTGAAAGCCTGTGCATTGCTGGTGCCGATATTTCTCGCGGCCGGTTGCAACTCCGGTACACCTGCGATAGTCGCGAAGGACCCCTACGATCAGAGCAAAATGGATCTGAAGCCCACGCCGGCAAAGATCTCCAATGAACGCCATACGGGGCCCTTCGCCGTAGGCAATGCACTGAGTATGGGCGCCGAACTCAAGCCCCTCGATCCCGCGCCGGTCAAGGAAATCCACCTCGACACGACCCACAAGATCGTCGAAATCGCGCCCGGCGTGAAATTCAGCGCCTGGACCTTCGGCGATCAGGTGCCGGCCCCGACCATCCGCGCTCGTGTCGGCGACAAAATCCGTTTTTCCATGACCAATCGCAGTGACGAACCGGTGCCGGGCATACAGCTCACCGCCGCGCCCATGATGCATTCCATGGATTTTCACGCTGCCATGGTGTCGCCGCAGGACAAATACCGCTCAGTTGCGCCGGGCCAGACCATTACCTTCGAGTTCACCCTGAATTATCCCGGCATGTTCATGTTCCACTGTGGCACACCGATGATACTCGAGCACATCGCCTCGGGCATGTATGGCGCCCTCATCGTCGAGCCGCGCGAAGGCTATCCGACCAAGGCGGACCGTGAGTACATCGTCATCCAGAGCGAGTTCTACGCCAAGCTGGACCCGGCAAAGCACAAAATGGATGGGGTTCCCCTCTACGTGCTCGATGGTGATCGCCTGAGAAATGCCCAGCCCACCCACACCGTATTCAATGGCAGGCACAACGGCATGGTGGACAAGCCATTGCCTGCAAAAGCGGGCGAGAAAGTACGCCTGTTCGTGCTCAACGTCGGCCCCAGCAAGACCTCAAGCTTCCATGTGGTAGGGACGATTTTCGACCGCGTCTGGATGGACGGCAATCCGGACAACCAGATGCGCGGCATGCAGACCGTCCTGCTCGGCTCCTCAAACAGCGCCATCGTCGAATTCCTCATTCCGGAAGACGGGTCGTACATCATGGTGGACCATCATTTCGCCAACGCGTCGCAGGGCGCCATCGGCCTGGTTTCAACTATCGCCAAACCTGCGGCGAAAGATCTCGAGCACCACAATTTGCCGGCTACCGCTACGCCTTCGGATCCCGACGCGGTGAAGGGCAAGCTGGCGTTCGAGAGCAAATGCCTCGCCTGTCACTCCGTGGGTCAGGGCAAAAAACTCGGCCCGGACGTCGCCGGCGTAACCAGGCGCCGCAGCGATCAGTGGCTCGCGCGCTGGCTGAAGTCGCCGGAAGAAATGCTCAAGACCGATGCCGATGCCAAGACCATGTTGAAGGAATCGAACAACGTGCCGATGCCGAACCAGAACCTGTCGGATGCCGAGATCAGGGAATACATCAAGTATTTCCATTGGATCGATGCCCAGCCAGCAGGCAGTCTTGCTGCACCAGCCGCGCACTGACGTGTTTGGGCAAATTCTCAGCGGCCTCGTGGTCGTGGCGATGCTCACGGCCCACGGTTACACCCACGCCTGCGGCCACTGCGTTGAAGACAAAATAGCCGCCGTCTATGACCATGCGGTGATAACTGCGGCCGCCGCTCAAAACCATCATGTGGCTTTCTTTGCCATCGACGGTACCATGCCCACGGAGACCAGTGCGCGCGGCGCATTGCAGCGCGCAGTGTCTGCCGCCCGCAGCATTGATCGCGGCAGCGCACGGATCTCAATTGAATTGTCTTCTTTGTCGTTGTCCTTTGATCCACGCCGTATGTCGCTTGCCCAGGTGCAGCGGGACCTCGACCGCAGGCTGGGCGCGTACCGCTTGTCGCTGCTACCCTTGCGCATCCTGGACCGGCCGGCCGAACTAAAAAAAGCAGTTACGGCTCGAAAAGCAGTTACGGCTCGTTAGGCTGCGACCATTTCCTCGCAGCAATCTACTGCACTGTGGCGTTTGGGCTTTCGCCCATTCTTTCTTTTGGCCGGCTTTTTTGCGGCAATCAGCATGCTCTGCTGGGTGGCGCAAGTAGCAGGGTGGCTGGGTTCGCACAGCTATCTGCGCGGCCCGCTGTGGCATGCGCACGAAATGATTTTCGGTTTTGCGTTCGCCGTCATCGCGGGATTTTTGTTTACCGCAGTGCGTAACTGGACAAGCCGGCCGACCCCCAGCGGCGCAAGCCTTGCAGCGATCGCTGCACTGTGGCTTTCCGCTCGCCTACTTGTGGTCACGCCTTTCCCGCTGTTCGCTGCGGCAGCCGATACCGCCTTTGCCTTCGCCGTGGCGGCAGGCATCGCATGTCCCTTGTACGCCAGCCGCAGCCGGCGCAATTATTTCTTTGTGCTCCTGTTGCTGGCACTCGGCGCGGCGAATCTTACGTTTCATCTCTCCATGGCCGGACTGATCGAGTTTCCGGTGCAGCGTGCGCTGCAGGCCGGGCTCGACGTGGTACTCGTCGTCATGGCCGTCATAGCCGGGCGCGTACTCCCGATGTTTACCGCGAACGCCGTGCCTGGGATTCAGCCGCGGCGCGAGCCGCTCATCGAAGGTATCGCCTTAGGCAGCCTGCTGTTGATTGTGGCGGCCGATCTGATTTCTATCCCATCAGTCTGGTTTGGGCTGCTCGCGGTAGTGGCCGCGTTATCGCATGCCGCGCGGCTCGCGCTATGGAAGCCATGGTGCACGGCGCACAAACCTATCCTGTGGATACTGCATGCTTCTTATGCGTGGATAGTAATCCACCTG
>JBDTPE010000383.1:0-3580 GCA_039932875.1 Betaproteobacteria bacterium
AATTGCCCAGACCCGGATGGAAGGGCTCAACGTGATAGTCCTCCAGATACACCTCGATGAAGGTCTTCCAGTTGAAGTTGTATTCGGTGACTTCCACCTTGTTGAGTACGTGCCCGGTGAAATCCAGATCCTTTACACAGCCGAGTCGCCCTAGATCACCGGCAATATCGCGCGGCCCCTGAAAGAGCATGCCATTCCATTTTTGCAGCTTCTTTTTGGGCAAATCGAGGCAGGGCTGTTGCGGGAAATGTGGCGCACCCAGCAGCTTGCCGCCGCCGTCGTAGGTCCAGCGATGCAAGGGACAAACGATGTTGCCGGTCCGCAACTGCCCTGCGCCCTTAAGCATCACCGCTTGGCGATGACGACAGACATTGGAAACCAAATTGATTTGCTGGCCGTCATTGATCAGCGCCCACGCGCCATTGGTCATTTCAAGTGCGCGGTAGTCGAAATCGCTGGGCACCATCAATTCATGGCCGACGTAACCGGGGCCGTTTTTAAAAAAAGCGTCCATCTCACGCGCATGAATGGCGTGGTCGAAGTACCAGCTGACAGGCAGTTGTGTCGTGACGGGAGCAAGCTCGCGCGCACCGAGTAGTTCGGACATGGTCCTTACCTCCCGCAGTAAAAACACCTGGGCGATCGAGTTTGTTAGCTTTTAACTCTACAGACTCCGTCCCGTAAAACGAATCTTCTAGCGAAGACCCACGAAATGGAATCAGCAGTGTGCCCCAACGGCCCCGAAAGGGCAAGGTTTTTTGCGCGTTTTGAGAGTGAAGTCGGTGTACGCTGCGCCGCCAGACATAGACCGGAAGGTGCTGATTCTGCTATGATTTCGGATTGTTGAAAGCAGTGACCGATGCCCAAGAATCCAACCGCCGTCCCCAAGAATTTTGAAGCCGCTCTGGCCGAGTTGGACGTACTCGTCGAAAAAATGGAGACCGGCCAACTACTACTTGAAGACTCGCTGACGGCCTACCAGCGTGGCACGGAGTTACTCAAGTTTTGCGAAGGAGTTCTCAAAGACGCGGAACAAAAGATAAAGGTGCTCGATGGCGGCGAACTTAAAGATTTCGCCCAATAACGCCATGCCTGACTTTCAGGAGTGGGCGCGCGCAGTTGCGCTGGACATGGAGCGTGCGCTGGAAACTCTGTTGCCGACGAGTGATAGCCAACCGGCCAGGCTTCACGATGCCATGCGCTACGCCACGCTAGGCGGCGGCAAACGGGTGCGACCGATGCTCGCGTTTGCAGCCGGACAGGTCAGCCGGGCCGACCCGGAGCGGGTAAAGATTGTGGCGGCAGCAGTTGAGATGATCCATGCCTACTCGTTGGCGCACGATGATCTTCCGAGCATGGACAATGACAGCTTACGTCGTGGCAAACCAACCTGTCATGTTGAGTTCGACGAAGCCACCGCCTTGTTGGCCGGCGATGCCCTGCAGGCGCTGGCCTTCGAGCTGCTGGCGGACTACCGGCTGGCCGACTCGTATGAGACGCAAATTCACATGTTGCAGCTATTTTCGCGCGCCTGCGGCTCTCACGGTATGGCAGGTGGACAAGCCATCGACCTGGCCAACGTCGGCAAGCAGATCACGCTTCCCGAACTTGAATTCATGCATATCCTCAAGACCGGCGCGCTGATCCGGGCTTCGGTCATGCTCGGCGCCTATTGCGGCGAACCGCTGACTGACGCCGAGATGGCGCAATTGGATCGTTACGGCAAACTGGTGGGGTTGGCATTTCAAGTGGTAGACGACATTCTCGATTGCGAGTCTAATACTGAGAGACTCGGTAAGACTGCAGGTAAGGATCAGGACGCAAACAAGCCGACATACGTCAGCCTGATGGGTCCGGTGCCAGCCAAACAATTTGCCGCAGAATTGTTGCGTGATGCGCTGGCAGCGGTCAGTGTATTCGGTGATCGTGCGGACCGCCTACGCCAATTGGCGGAGTTCATTGTTGAACGGCAACACTAATAGCAACTGCAAGCAAGCGCAAAACCCATGAATAAATATCCGCTGCTCGATACGATCAACGACCCCGCAGATCTGCGCAGGCTTGATCGACGCAACCTCGCACCCCTGGCTGTGGAGCTGCGTGAATATATCGTCGAGTCGGTCTCGTCCACAGGCGGCCATTTCTCATCGAATCTCGGCACGGTCGAACTGACCATCGCCTTGCACTACGTATTCAATACACCGCAGGACCGGCTGGTCTGGGACGTAGGACACCAAACCTATGGCCACAAGATTCTCACCGGTCGCAAAGCCGACATGCCCAGGCTTCGCCAAAAAGGTGGCATCGCCGGTTTCCCACGTCGCGAAGAGAGCATCTACGACACGTTTGGCACCGCACATTCCTCGACGTCCATTTCTGCCGCACTCGGCATGGCGGTTGCGGCGCGGCTGAGTGGTTCCAACCGCAAGGCGGTGGCCATCATCGGTGACGGCGCCATCACCGGTGGCATGGCGTTCGAGGCGATGAACAACGTCGGCCGGGAAAACCTGATCGTCGTCCTCAACGACAACGACATGTCGATTTCGGAGAGCATTGGCGCGCTCAACAATTACCTGTCCAAGCTGATGTCCGGGCGCTTTTACGCGAACACCAAGAAAACAGCCGAAAAAATACTTTCTGCCACCCCCACCTTCATGGAAATCGCCAAGCGTGTGGAGGAACACGCCAAGGGCATGATTACGCCCTCGACGATGTTTGAAGAGTTTGGCTTTAATTACACCGGCCCGATTGACGGCCACAACGTCGACGTGTTGGTCGATACTTTGACCAACATAAGCAAGCTCGATGGCCCGCAGTTCCTGCATATCGCCACCCGCAAGGGCCAGGGCTACAAACTGGCCGAAGACGATCCCATCCACTATCACGCCGCATCAGGCAAGTTCGACCCGAAGATTGGCATCGCCAAGGCCGTACCGGCTCCGGATACCCGACCGAAACCGACCTACACGCAGATTTTCGGCGAGTGGTTGTGCGACATGGCGCGCGCCGATAAGCGTGTGGTTGGCATCACGCCGGCGATGCGCGAGGGCTCGGGGATGGTCAAGTTTTCGCAGGACTTCCCGGACCGCTATTTCGATGTCGCCATTGCCGAACAGCATGCCGTTACATTTGCCGCCGGTCTTGCCGCCGATGGCATGAAGCCGGTGCTGGCTATCTATTCCACGTTCCTGCAGCGCGGTTACGACCAGCTGATTCACGACGTGGCCATTCAAAATCTTCCAGTGGTATTCGCACTGGATCGCGGTGGACTGGTCGGCGCCGATGGCCCTACCCACCATGGCGCATTCGACCTTTCTTATCTGCGCTGTGTGCCTAATATCACCGTGATGACACCGGCCGATGAAAACGAATGCCGTCAGATGCTCTATACCGGTACCACACTCAATTCGCCTTCCGCTGTTCGCTACCCGCGCGGGTCAGGCCCAGGCGTGGCCATAGAGAAAGCCATGACGGCAGTCCCGATCGGCAAAGGTGTAGTCGTTCGCGAACTGAAAGGCTTTGACGCTCGGCGTGTGGCAATATTGGCGTTCGGTTCAATGGTCAAACCCGCAACCGATGC
>JBDTPE010000384.1:0-3579 GCA_039932875.1 Betaproteobacteria bacterium
ACCGCCGCCGTGTCATGGGCCGCCAAGAATGGCGACCGCAGCGAGAACGCCGATTATCAGTACGGCAAGAAACGTTTACGCGAAATTGATAGACGATTGCGATTTCTGACCAAGCGCCTCGACATCGCCGAAGTCGTCGATCCCGAAATCCCGCGGGACGAAGATAGCGCCGATCAGGTTTTCTTCGGCGCGACCGTGACCTATGCGCATGCGAATGGTGAAGAAAATCGCATCACCATCGTCGGCGTTGACGAGATCGACCTGAATAAGAGCCACATCAGCTGGATTTCACCGCTGGCGCGTGCGCTCATGAAGGCGCGACCGGGCGATGCGGTGACACTGCGTGCGCCGGGCGGGGTTGAGGAACTTGATGTGATTGCCGTGAAATACGTGCGGGTTGAGGTTGAACCGTTTGTGGCGACCGAGGCGATGTTTGCGGTAGATCAAAAGACGTAGAGCGCCAATTTGCGCGCCGTTTCAGCCACAAATGATCCGAAACGCCCGCCAATGCTTGTGTTTCGCGTTCCACTGCGCATAGAAAATTCGTTCGAACTTGTCCGCACAATGCGCCATAGTCTGCATCACATCAACCGAAATTAACTGCGCCGCCTTTGATCAGGATCAAATGGGCCTTTCGGCGAATCCGTATCTTGTAGGTTCCGCAATCGAGCGTTATGGAGCCTTCAATGAGAAAAACGATAAAACCCATCGCCACCGCATTTATGGCGGTGCTGATCGTGGTGTTAGGTTCGCTGATCGCGGTGGAGTCTGCGGTGGCCGCGTCTACCAAGGTGCCGGGTGATTTCGGCCCGCCCCGTGGCAAGCCGATACAGGCCATCCTTACCAGTCCGCCGAACGTGCCGCCACCGACCAATCGCAACTATCCGGCGAAAGTGATCGTCGAGCTTGAGGTAATCGAAAAAGAGATGCCGATTTCAGAGGGCGTGTCGTACATGTTCTGGACGTTTGGCGGCACGGTGCCGGGTAGCTTTATCCGCGTGCGCCAGGGTGATACGGTGGAATTTCATCTCAAGAATCATCCGAGCAGCAAGATGCCGCACAACATCGATCTGCACGGCGTTACCGGTCCGGGCGGCGGAGCGGCGTCGAGCTTTACGGCGCCGGGACACAGTTCGCAGTTCACCTTCAAGGCGCTCAATGAAGGCCTTTACGTTTACCACTGCGCCACCGCGCCGGTCGGCATGCATATTGCCAACGGCATGTATGGCCTGATCTTGGTCGAGCCACCGGGTGGCTTGCCGAAAGTGGACCACGAGTTCTATGTGATGCAGGGCGATTTCTATACGACCGGCAAGTATCGCGAGAAGGGTCTTCAGCCGTTTGATATGGAAAAGGCTATCGACGAGCGGCCAACTTATGTGTTGTTCAACGGTGCCGAAGGTTCACTCACCGGCGACAAGGCGCTGGCGGCCAAGACCAATCAGAACGTCCGTATGTTTGTCGGTAACGGCGGACCGAACCTGGTGTCGAGCTTTCACGTGATCGGCGAGATTTTTGATAAGGTTAGGTTCGAGGGCGGCAGCAATATTCAGCGCAACGTGCAGACGACATTGATCCCATCCGGTGGTGCGGCGATGGTCGAGTTTCATACCGAAGTACCGGGGAGTTACGTATTGGTCGATCATTCAATTTTCCGTGCCTTCAACAAGGGTGCACTTGCTATTCTGAAAGTTGATGGGCCAGAGAACAAGGCGATCTACTCCGGCAAGGAGCTCGACTCCGTTTATCTGGGTGACCGTTCCCTGCCAAATCTGAATGCGGTTAGCACCGCGGCGAGTGCTGCCGCGTCCGGGACACTTACGCAGCAAGAGCAAATTAACGCGGGGAAAGTGTTATTCACCGGTACCTGTTCGGTCTGCCATCAGGCAAACGGCGAAGGTCTGGCGGGTGTGTTTCCCCCGCTCGCCAAGTCGGACTACATCGCCAAGGATGTAAAACGCATCATCGGCACGGTGTTGCATGGCCTGACGGGTAAGGTAACCGTCAACGGCAAGGAGTACAACTCGGTCATGCCGCCGATGAATCAATTGAATGACGATGAAGTCGCCAACATACTTTCCTATGTGTTGAATAGCTGGGGAAATCCCGGTGGACGCATAACGGCCGACGAAGTGAAAGCGGTGCGTGCGCAACCGGTGACGGCGCAGAAAGCAGAGCATTGATGATTCGGTCCACAGGCAGCGCGAGGCGCGCTGCCTGGCTGCTGCTACTGTTCGGTGCGCTGCATGTCGAGCATGCCGCAGCCGAGTACGTCGTCATTCCGCCCGGCAAACTGGCCAGCGTTCTCGCCAGTGATGCCGATACCGGTCCGGCTTTGATTCCGGCATTTGCCATGCGCGCAACACCGGTCACCAATGGCGAGTATCTGTTGTTTGTCAAATCCCAGCGCCAATGGCAGCGCGGCAAGGCGCCGACGAGCTTTGCGGATGGTACCTATCTGCATACGTGGCGCAGTCCGCTGACACTAAACGATGGCATGCGCGCCGACCAGCCAGTCACCAACGTGAGCTGGTTTGCGGCTGAGGCGTTTTGCGAAGGTGAGGGCGGCAGACTGCCGACCTGGCTCGAATGGGAATATGTTGCTGCTGCCGATGAGACGGTGTTCGACGCCCGCAGCAACCCGGCGTGGCGTGCGCGCATCCTGTCGTGGTATTCGCAAAATTCCAGTGCGCCGCTAGGCGATGTAGGGGGAGAAACCAACGCGTATGGCGTGCGCAATATGCATGGCCTGGTGTGGGAGTGGGTAGACGATTTCAACGCCTTGTTGGTCAGCGTCGATAGTCGCAACCAGGGCGATCCGGACAAGCTGCAATTCTGTGGCGCAGGCGCCATCAGTCTCAAAGATCGCGATAACTATGCGGTCTTGATGCGTATCGCGCTGCTATCGTCATTGAGCGCGACATCAACTACCAACAACCTGGGATTTCGTTGTGTGCGGCCTATGGCTGCGGAGAAGAAATGATGAATATGTTCAACAAGTCTTATTGCGTCGTCGCGCGCCTGATGGCGGTAGTGCTGATGTTGTTGCTACCACCGGCCTGGAGCGCAGCGGCGAAGACGTCGCCGCTGCCGCCAAACTCGGTCTATCAGTTGTCGGTGCCGTTCACCGATCAGCAAGGGCGCAACTCGACGCTGGCGGACTGGCGTGGCAAGCCGGTGCTTATCACGATGTTTTACAGCTCCTGCCAGTTCGTTTGCCCACGAATCGTCGAAGCGCTGAAAAAGACTGAGACAAGTCTTGCGCCGCAACATGCGGGGCCACCTGTCCTGATGGTGAGCCTGGATCCCGCTCGCGACGATACCGCCACACTCAAAGCGATGGCCGAGGAACGTCACATCGATTCCAAGCGCTGGACGCTTGCGCGGACTGACGCACGCAACGTGCGAAAGCTCGCCGCGATGCTCGGCATTCAATACCGCGAATTGCCGAGTGGCGAATTCAATCACAGCAGCGTGATTATTTTGCTCGATGCTGAGGGTCGCATTGCCGGTAAAACATCAATGCTGGGTGAGGCTGATCCGGCGCAACTGGGCGATCATTTGGTGGCAATGCTGGCT
>JBDTPE010000385.1:0-3573 GCA_039932875.1 Betaproteobacteria bacterium
TGTCGTCAACAGTGAGTTCCGCTTCGCGCATCAACTGATCGCGATTCTTGACGTGGCCAGGAAATTTAACCAGCGCGTGCACCATCCAGAATTCAGTCACCGTTAGCGCCACTTCTTTACCTTTCCAGGCCACGGAAAGGCGGTTAATGTCGAGCACAATATCGCCTCGGTGCAATACATCCTCGGCTCGACTCGGAAGCTTCATCGCTTCCAGGCGGCGAAAAAGAGCGGCAATACGCGCAAGCAGATGCGGCATGCTCACCTCCTTGGTCACATAGTCATCCGCGCCCAAACGCAAGCCAGATACGACATCAAAATCGCTGTCGCGTGCAGACAGAAATATGATCGGCAGGGACGACGACAGGCTGCGCAAGTCGCGGCACAGTGAAAAGCCGCCATCGATCTCCTCACCCAAACCAATGTCGAGAATTGCCAGATCGGGTAGTCGATTCTTGAATGCAGCGTGAGCCTCGGCGCGCTCGGCATAGGTCTCGACCTCATAGCCACTACGACGCAATGCATCGCTGTAATTCTGTCGAATCGCCTCTTCGTCTTCCACAATCGCAATGCGTTTACTCATGTGACTTTTCCCAAACCGTTTTTGTCTGCGATGAATATACCGTATCGCATCACCAACGGCGTTGTGCGGGAACCGTATGCCACTTTCCCGCCACATTCAATCCTCACTACGTCATTTTCAGATCACCAAAGTTGCCTTGATCGCAGCGCCAAATAACTGTGTCGATCACCAACACCGAGGAGCTAGCAATGAGAATGACCTGGGCAAGAAGTAAAACTTCCCCGACGGCAGCCGTAGACCGGATGCATTTCGTGATGTGGGACTTTCTCAAAATGTTTTTGGCAACGGTCATTTGCGGGATCGCGGTCAGCCTTGTTGCTGCGGCTATTGCGCTGGTTTTGGCAAACGACGCGTATGCGGCCGCAGGACCCAACGACGCCATTACGGTAAAGGCCGCTCAGGACACGTCTACCGCTCAAGATGCCGATGAACTACTGCCCATTCCCGGCATGTTGTTGATCGGCGCCGGCTGTGACGCGATTGCCGTAGAGGCCATTGAGCGCGACTGGAAAGTTACCATCACCGGCAAAACCATCGATGTTCGGGTGATGCAGACCTTCATCGTGCCGGAAGGCGATTCCACAGCAGCCACGTTTAGCGCCGTGCTGCCGACCGGAGCACGGCTGCTTCGATTGAATGCACACGCCGCCGACAGTCTATGGCAAGGCAAAGTATTCGATGCACAATCCTATCGGCAAATTTCCGACGCGGATTTCCGCAAAAGCGCCCGAGCTGGCACTTTAATCGTACAAAATGACGACGGGCTCGTCTCGACAGATGTCATTGGCAATATCGCTGCGACTGAGGTCGTCACCATCGAGTACACCTATCGCATGACAACAGTGAAAACAGAAGACTCACCAACACTTGTTGTTGCAACGGCCAACTACGACGCGTTACTGAAAGTCGGTGGTATCGAAACAGTCGGCACTGTTTGGGTAGAGTGGATTGGCGCGAATCCCAGCCGTATTATCCGAGCGCCAAGTGGCGCGTTCCTCGAAACCAACGGGACGAAAATTACTGGAATTTCCTGGTCCACCCGCCAGCCCACAACTGATACGCCATTTCAACTTGCCTGGACGATGTAAGCCAAAAAGAACCTCGGAGCCGGACGCCTGCACTCTATGCTTACTCCTCCTCTGCGGAGTGCAGGCGTCCTCTGAGCCAAACAAACTTGGCATGGGTTCGGCGCAATCGACATGGCCAAATTTGTGATGACCGGGTCGAGCCATGAATTCTATGCGGCCCAAACCGGCTGCTGCGACATCGAACGCCGCCACGCCCGCGCGCCCGGCAGGCCGCGATACAAGCCCAGCGTATGTCGCATGATGCTGTGACGCGGCACGCCGGCCAGTGATTGCTGAGCAGCATAAATTGCGAGCCTGGCTTCGATAGCTTCACGGGTCACAATCTTCGCAGCATCGCCAAAGAAATCGCGGTCGAAAGTCGCCAGCCAATAGGGATTGTGATACGCCTCGCGCCCGATCATCACCCCATCCACGTGCGCAAGATGTTGATGGACATCTGCGGTCGTGCATACACCGCCGTTGAGCACGATAGTGAGATCGGGGAAATCGCGCTTCAACTGATAGACGAACTCGTAGTTGAGCGGCGGCACCTCGCGATTCTGCTTTGGGCTGAGACCCTTCAATATTGCGTTTCGCGCGTGAACGATGAATACCTTGCAGCCAGCATCGGCAACAGTGCCGACGAAATCGCGTACAAAATCGTAAGATTCCAATTTGTCGATGCCGATGCGATGTTTGACCGTCACCGGAATGGTCACCGTATCCACCATCGCCCTTATGCAATCGGCCACCAGCTTGGGCTCTGCCATCAGGCAGGCGCCAAAGCTGCCACGCTGTACGCGTTCGGATGGGCAGCCACAATTCAAATTGATTTCGTCGTAACCCCATTGCGCGCCAAGCTTCGCGCTGGCAGCCAGGTCGGCAGGATCGCTACCGCCCAATTGCAGCGCAACCGGATGCTCGGTCTGGTTAAAGTCCAAATGGCGCGGCTGATCGCCGTGCAACAGCGCGCCGGTGGTGACCATTTCGGTGTAAAGCCGCGCGTGCTTGGTCAACAGCCGGTGGAAAGTGCGGCAGTGCCGATCCGTCCAATCCATCATCGGCGCAACGGTAATTCGGAACGGGCTAGTGGTGTTCAGAGGCTGATCGGACATGCCGCCATTTTATCAGCGCACTCTTCGGGCAAAATAGAGCGATGCACTTGAACGCTCCTTCAGACGAACTGCATCGCGCCGTTGAACGGTTACGCAGCGGTGAGCTCGTCGCGCTTCCCACGGAAACGGTTTACGGGCTTGGGGCGGACGCGGCTAACGAAAACGCGGTAGCGAAAATCTTTGCCGCCAAAGGCCGACCCGCCGATCACCCGTTGATTGTGCACGTAGCGAAAAACGTGAAGCTGGAAACGTGGGCCGTGGAAATCCCGCGCATCGCAAAGAAACTGACCGATGCATTCTGGCCAGGCCCGCTCACATTGATACTGAAAAAATCCGAGCGCATCCCCATGGCTGTGACCGGTGGACAGAACACGGTTGGGTTGCGCTGTCCCGCGCACCCGCTCGCGCAACTTTTGCTGACAGAGTTTGCCAAAGTCGGCAGCGGCATCATAGCCGCGCCGTCGGCCAACAAGTTTGGCCACATTTCACCTACTACCGCGCAACACGTATATGCCGAATTTGGCGATGGTTTGCTGATACTCGACGGCGGACCATGCGAAGTGGGAATTGAATCCACCATTCTTGATCTATCGCGGATGCGATCGCTCAAGCGTCCGGTGTTGCTGCGGCCCGGCGCGATTACGGCAAAAATGATTGCCGCTATCATCGGCGACACGCCCCTGCAGGCTGATGACGCACCGACCGCGACATTGAAGTCCAGCACTGCCGGCGCACCTCGTGTGTCGGGTAGCCTCGCAGCCCACTACGCGCCCAAGACGCCGCTGCGGCTCTTGAAAGCAAAGCAACTTCA
>JBDTPE010000386.1:0-3550 GCA_039932875.1 Betaproteobacteria bacterium
TAACCACGCATGAATGTTTCCATGATATCCGGCCTAAGACTGCTTGAAGCGGAGAGTATGGAAATCTTCCGCGAGGCAATTGTTAGCGCACGCCGGCCGGTGCTGATGTATTCAATTGGCAAAGACTCTTCCGTAATGCTTCATCTGGCAAAGAAGGCATTCTTCCCGGCGAAGCCGCCCTTACCTTTGCTGCACGTCGATACGACCTGGAAGTTTCGCGAAATGTACGCGCATCGCGCGCGCGTCGCGGCCGAGTCTGGTATGGAACTGATCGTACATACCAACTCCGCTGCGCTCGGCGCTGGCATCAATCCTTTCACCCACGGTTCAAGTTATTACACCGATGTGATGAAGACAGAGGCACTCAAGCAAGTGCTGGACGAACGCCAATTCGATGTGGTCTTCGGCGGTGCCCGTCGTGACGAAGAAAAATCCCGCGCCAAGGAGCGTATTTTTTCCTTCCGCAGCGCCGGCCATCGTTGGGACCCTAAGGCGCAAAGACCGGAACTCTGGAATCTCTACAACACCCATATCAAGCCCGGGGAAAGTATTCGCGTGTATCCGTTGTCGAATTGGACGGAATTCGACGTCTGGCAATACATCAAACAAGAAGTCATCCCGGTTGTTCCACTGTACTTCGCCAAGCTTCGCCCGGTCGTCGTTCGCGACGGCGGCTGGATTATGGTCGATGATGATCGGCTGCCATTGTTGCCCGGCGAAAAACCACAAATGCAGTCCGTGCGGTTCCGCACACTGGGCTGCTATCCATTGTCGGGCGCGATTGAAAGTGTTGCGACCACCCTTGATGCGCTGATCGATGAAACGCTGGCTTCACAGTTTTCTGAGCGACAGGGGCGCAGGATCGATACGGATAAGCCAGGTTCAATGGAAAAGAAAAAGCAGGATGGATATTTCTGATGGGGGGCACGGGGATTACTGAGTCCGTACAATCGACTTCTATGGATATAGACGCGGCAACACTGCGCTTCATCACCTGCGGCAGTGTGGATGACGGCAAATCTACACTCATCGGACGGCTCTTGCATGAGTCGAGGAGCATCTTTGCGGACCAGCTTAGCGCGCTCGAAACGGATTCGAAGCAATACGGCACGCAGGGTGAGCGTATTGACTTTGCGCTGCTGGTTGACGGGCTGCAAGCGGAACGGGAACAGGGCATCACGATAGATGTCGCGTACCGGTTCTTCAGTACCGACAGGCGCAAGTTCATTGTGGCGGACACGCCAGGACACGAGCAATACACGCGCAATATGGCCACCGGGGCATCAACGGCTGAGCTAGCAATTCTGCTAGTCGACGCGCGCAAAGGCTTGCTTACCCAGACGCGGCGCCATTCGCGCATCGTTGCCATGATGGGCATCCGCCATGTCGTGCTGGCGATCAACAAGATGGATATGGTCCACTTTGATGCTGCGGTATTCAAAAGTATTGAGTCGCAGTATCGAGAGTTCTGCGTCGGGCTCAATTTTTCGACACTGATCGCGATTCCCCTGTCTGCCCTCGAAGGTGACAATGTTTATGTGCGGAGCTCGAACACGCCCTGGTACCCGGGGCCGACGCTAATTGATTACCTGAATTCGATAGACACGGCTGCCGATGATCCGACCGAGAACGCGGCGACGTCACTACGCTTACCTGTTCAGTACATCAATCGCCCGCATCAGGATTTTCGTGGCGTTTGCGGGCGCATTGCCGCGGGAGTCGTGAAGGTTGGCGAAAAGGTCTGCATATTGCCCTCTGGCGTATGTACGACTGTGAAGGAAATTTTCGTCGGGGAACTGGAATCTGCAATGCGGTCGGCGGGCGAATCTGTCACATTGACCTTCGCCGACGACGTTGATGTCGGCAGAGGCGACGTGATCGCGTCTGCTGAATTTCCGGCCGAGGTTGCCGACCAATTCGGGGCGCGTCTGCTATGGCTGGCGGCGCACCCGATGATTCCCGGCAGGCCTTACTGGCTCAAGCTGCACTGCAAGGAAGTGACGGCGACGATAACGGAAATTAAATATTGCGAAGACGTAGACACAGGCACTCGCCAGGTCGCGAAAACGCTGGCACTCAATGAAATCGCAATGGTCAATATTTCGATGAGTCAGCCGGTGGTGTTTGAACCGTATTCCCGTAACCGTACTCTCGGCGGCTTCATTTTGATCGACAAGCTCACCTCGGCAACAGTTGGCGCTGGGATGCTCGAGTTTGCGCTGCGCAGAGCATCAAATATTCAATGGCAAAAACTGGACATCAACAAGCAGGCGCGCGAATTCATCAAGCAGCAAAATGCACGTTGCATCTGGTTCACGGGCTTGTCCGGTGCAGGAAAATCAACCATTGCCAATCTGCTCGAGAAGCAATTGCATGCGAATGGCAAGCACACCTACATTCTGGACGGCGACAATGTGCGGCACGGATTGAACCGCGATTTGGGTTTCACCGAAGCCGACCGTGTAGAGAACATTCGTCGCGTCGGCGAAGTCGCCAAACTCATGGTCGATGCCGGCCTGATTGTCTTGGTTTCATTTATTTCTCCATTTGCGGCAGAGCGGCAACTCGCGCGTGGACTCTTTTCCGACGGAGAGTTTCTCGAAGTGTTTGTTGACTCTCCAATTGAAGAGTGTGAAAGGCGCGATGCGAAAGGCCTTTACGCGAAGGCTCGGCGGGGTGAACTCAAGAACTTTACGGGAATTGATAGCCTGTATCAGCCGCCAACCGAACCAGACATACACTTGTTTACGTCCGACATGAGCGCCGAAGCTTGTGCCAAATTCATCATGGATAGATTGGGATAACGCAGGTAAAGGCAAGGCTTGTGGCTTTGTGAGTCTCAGGCTGATCGACCGACTGTTTCGGCCCCACTCTGGCAAAAGGCAAACCAAATCAACTTCAGCTATTCCGGCACTCTTGGTCGCGCATGAACTGGGTATCCCGCTCGATGCAGCAGAACGTCTGCGACATCGGTTGGAAGGCACTCACACACGGACGCGAACTAGTCTCTGACGCATGAGACGCCAGCGATTAACGTAGCATGAGAATGACGGCTGGCGTTGATGAAAGTCGTGAAACACCAGCGTCGGCGGACACTGCAGGCCATTTTCGTCCGGAACGGCAAGCTGGGCGTGGACTTTGCCACTGGTAGCTTTACGTTGTCCACCAGTCTAAATGTTGCTTTTTTTCGGACCATCCGCTGGAATGACGATGCTTTGAAATGTAGATTTTCGCAGCACGCCTAATGCCCACTCAATTCCGGGTGCTCCACGAGTTTAGCCACCGTCCGCAGGCCCTCACGCATGGTCGTATGCGGCTTCCACCCCAATGCGCGCATGCGCGAACTATCCATCAATTTCTTAATGGGAGGATTACCAAAACAAACAAGAGATTATATGGCGATGCGGCTCACCCCATTACGCCGACACCCCCCGCCAACCGGTCAATCTCAATTTTGCTAACTCCTAGTCGCTCTGCCGCGTTCAAAATCTCATTCCAACTGGTCTCGTCCACTGGAATGCCCTCAGCAAGTCGCTTGGCACGCATCTCG
>JBDTPE010000387.1:0-3548 GCA_039932875.1 Betaproteobacteria bacterium
ACCATTCGTCTCCAGCCTGAACAGCAATGATTTATCGGCCAGAGCCGCCAATCCCGTCTCGATCGCCACTGACGTCAACTGCGCGTCCGCGCAGGCGCGAATCGCTATCTCAATCGGGATACCGCCATGAAATACGGCCAGCCGCTGGAACAGGCGTTGCTCGTGTGGCGGCAAAAGCTGGTATGACCAGTCGACCAGCCCCGCAAGCGTCTTGTGCCGCGGCGCTGCCACCCTGCTGCCGGTAATCAGGAAACCGAAGCGGTTTTCGAGACCGCGCAGGATATCGGCGAGGCCGAGATCACGCATTCGCGCAGCCGCCAGCTCGATGGCCAACGGAATACCATCCAGTCGGTAACACAGCACCGCCAGCATGGACGCTTCTTCCGGTACAACCTGCCACGTCGGCAGCTGTAGTTGCGCGCGCTCGACAAACAGACGCACGGCTTCCACCTCGCACAGGGCATCGACACCGCCTTCAAAATCCGGGTCCGGCAGCGGCAAACCTGGAATGCGATACACCAGCTCGCCGTCCACATCGAGCGGCTCCCGGCTGGTGGCAACGATCTTGATATTCGGTGCACGGCGCAGGATCTGGTCAATCAGTCGCGCGCAGGCGTCGATCAGGTGCTCGCAGTTGTCGAGCAGCAGCAGGGCGCGACGCGGCGCGAGATATTCGCACAGCGTGTCCTCACTGGTGCTGCCCGGTGCGACCGCCAGGTTCCAACCCGCCAGCAACGTATCGGCCACGCGGGCAGGATCGGAAGTACCAGCCAATTCGACCGACCAGACGCCTTCTTCAAATTTGTCCAGCACGCGCGCGCAGGTTTGCAGGGCGAGCCGGGTCTTGCCGATGCCTCCGGTGCCGACCAGCGTAACCAAGCGGTGCTCATCGAGGTGTGCAGCGAGCGAGCGCAACTCGCCATGACGGCCGACAAATGATGTGCGTTGACTGGGGAGATTGTTCGGCACCTGCGAGAGCGAACGCAGCGGCGGAAAATCGCTTTGCAAATCCTGATGCAGCACCTGGTGCAGCGTTTCTTCGCCGGAAAGATCGCGCAGCCGTATCCGTCCCAGCGTGCGCAATGACAGGGGCGCCACCATCGCATCATTAAGCGACGCGGCTACCGCGTCCGAAATGATAAATTGATCACCATGCGCCGCATTGGCAATCCGTGCCGCGCGATTTACCGATTCGCCGAAGAAATCGCCATCGCGCGCCTCGCATGGCCCCATGTGCAAACCGGCACGCAGTTTCAGCTTCACATCACCGCCATCGACTGCCAATGTGCGCATCCGGAGCAGCAATTGCACGCCGCATTGCAATGCCGGCAGCGGGTCGGTGAACGCCGCATGGAGGCCATCGCCGGTGAACTTGACGATAACGCCGCCGTACTCGGCCACCAGCAGTCTGGCAAGTGCGTCGTGAGCGGCCAGCAATTCCCCCATGCGGTCGCCCAATTGCTCCCATAGCCTTGAGCTGCCTTCGATGTCCGTGAAAAGAAAACTGACCGTCTGCTTCATTGGCGACTTCCATGCTGTTTTTCCGAGCGTTACCGGAAGGTATAACAGAACCAGCCAAATTCTAAAGACTGCCAAATTCACTTTGAAGGACGTGGCGCACGACAACGTCCAGCACAGGCGCGCTGTTTCAGCCATTATTGCCTGAAACACCCCGTCAAATGACGATCTACATCATTCCGCTACCGGATTTTTGGTGCAGACGGCAGATTCAGTATCTGAGAAAACGCCTTGCTTTTGTCGGCGTTAAGTTTGAAAAACATCTGACCAGCATGCTGAACCAGCGAATTGTTCGACTTGCTGCAATCGCTATGAGCGTTCTCCGAATCCATCGCGAATCAGCGTGGAGATCTCTTGCATTGCGCTAACCTCATCCAAGCCGTCAATCTCAAGTCGGATAGTCGTGCCAACGGAGGCCGACAGCAACATCACGGCCAAGATGCTGCGCGCACTGGCGGTACGCCCCTTTGCAATGATCGATACGTTGCAGCGGAAGCGTGAAGCAGCTTGTACAAGTTTGGCGCTTGCTCGCGCGTGCAAGCCCAACTTGTTGGTGATCGGAACCTCGGCGATTTGCATGGTGCGTCACCACCTATTGATGGTCATCCGTATTGTCGTTGCACGAAAGTGCGGTAAGTGGATTGGTCAACGAGTACCTGAAAAAGTTTCTGAACCGTGCGCAGTAATTTGCGTCGCCAATGTGTGCAACGTGCTAAATGATTGCATTGGATGCTGCCCGCTGCGTAAAACTTTCTTACATTAATCGTCGTTCGTGCTGTCGAAATACGAATACGTTCGATCACTGCGAAAACAATTCGTACCTTTTCCATCGGATAGTGGCCAAGGTCGCGTCCACGTCCAGGTTTGTATCGATCGGGCATTTTTTTGCGTGGCACAATGGCGCATATTCATTGGCCAGATCAAGAAAACAGAAGTGATCATGATTGGACATATTCGCATCGCGACAACATTGGCGTTGATATGCGCGCTCTCAGTCGCTCATGCTGAGGACCTGAAGTGTCAGTCCGAGCAGTCGTTGAGCGATGGCGGTTTCAGGACAATGACCGTCAAACTCAGCGTAGAGTTCGGCAAACTCACCGCAGTCTCTATCGCATCCACCAATGCGTCCGGTGAGAAAGAAGCGTTTGTATACTGGTGCGTCCTCGATAGCGTCGATACTAAACAAGTGCAGGCACGCTGGTCACGAAACGGTGGCGAGTCGATTCTGCATTTGACTGATATGCAGAACGGTGACCAGTCTCGGGTCAAGATCAAGGCGCTTGTCGATGGTTACAAGGTCGACGTAGAGAAAGTGAATCACGACTACTGCGGGAAGGGTGCGCCACTCCCGTCAAGTATCACAGTCGAGCGCGGCAAAAATGCATGCGCTGTCATTTACTGAACTCCAGTGTGGAGTGCACGCAGTTCGAGTGTCAGTATTGATCATCTGCAACACGCACGGACCAAAGATAATTTTTGATCGCAAAGCGCCATCATCACGCACAGGCACGCTTCTCCAAGCCTTTTCACCCTGAAACCTTCGCCAATTCTAGGGTTTCACCTTTGACCTATCCGTCACCTGATAAAACACCTCACCCGGCTTGATCATGCCGAGCTCGACGCGTGCGCGTTCCTCAATCGCTTCGGTGCCCTGCTTCAAGTCGCGCACTTCAGCATCCAGCCCGGCGTTGCGCGCGGCAAGCTGAACATTTTTTTCTTTTTGTTGATCGACCTTGGTGGAAAACTCCCACACGCGCAGCCAGCTGCCTTTGCCCATCCAGAGCGGATACTGGATGGCGGCAATCAGGGCGAACAGTACGTAGGTGAGGGTTTTCACGTCGCGGTTGAACCGATTCAGCGCAGGTTGTAGTACGCAGATTTGCCAGCGTAGCTCGCGGCATCGCCAAGCTCTTCTTCGATACGCAATAGCTGATTGTATTTGGCCATGCGGTCTGAGCGTGAAGCTGAGCCGGTTTTGATCTGCAGCGCGTTGGTCGCGACAGCGATATCGGCAATCGTGGTGTCTTCGG
>JBDTPE010000388.1:0-3521 GCA_039932875.1 Betaproteobacteria bacterium
GCCACGTCGGCGTGCTTCATCAGGGTTTTCGGATCCGGCCCGTCGGTGGGATAGATGCTGATGCCGATTGAACAAGATGTAGTCAGCTGATTGGCGTTGATCATGATCGGTGAGGCCAGCGCTTCGATCATCTTTGCCGCCACTTGCTGCGCGCCTTCATGGACGTCGCTGTTTTCGTTGCCGGGCAGGTTTTCCAGAATCACCGCAAATTCGTCGCCCCCCAGCCGTGCGACGGTATCGCTGACCCGCACACATGCAGCCAGCCTGCCTGCAACCTGCTTGAGCAATTCGTCACCGACATCGTGTCCCAGCGAATCGTTAATGGTTTTGAAGCGGTCCAGATCGATAAACATGAATGCCAGACCGGCGCGCTTGCGCGCGGCATTCGCCACACCTTGGTCAAGTCGGTCATTGACAAGCATTCGATTTGGCAGGCCGGTGAGCGGATCGCGGGTGGCCAGGAATTCGACGCGTTCTTCTGCTTGCTTGCGCTTGGTGATATTGGCGGTGGTGCCGGTCATTCTCAGTGCCCGGCCTTGCCCATCGCGCTCGGTAACTTTGCCCTTTGATTGCAACCACACCCATTCTTCGGAGATGCCAGGTGCGCGATACTCGCAGTGAAAGTCGTCGTTGGCACCTTTTACGGCGGCAACGAGAGCAGCTTGAAACCGTTCGCGGTCTTCAGGGTGATTCCAGACCAGTATTTCCTCGCCCAGGTAAACAATGTCGTAGCGATCAACAGGTCTGGCATCTAGCAGTTCTCCCCAATTCTCACTAAAGACAACACGATTATTGGCAAGATCCCAATCCCAGATTGCAAGGCCAGACCCAACCAACGCTAGATCCAGTCGCTCTTTGGCGTTGGAAATCTCCTGCGCGGCGAGTTTGCGTTCGGTGATGTCGCGGCCTACACCGATACAGTAGCGTTGGCCATCGATGTCCAATGGCCGCCCGTAAAAGGAGGATGGAAACGCTTCGCCGACCTTGCGGCGCATTTCCGCTTCGATCGCAATTTCCGCGCCGTCAGTAAAGATGCGACTGATCGCATCATTCACGCGCGAGCGATCCGACTCGCTGATGAAGTCGAGCGCATGCATTGTTTGCAGTTCCGCCGGGCTGTATCCGGTATTGGCCACAAACTGATCATTCCAGCGCACCATCTTGCCGTTTTTATCGAACATGAAAAACGCGCCGGGCAGGCTCGCGATGGCCGCATCTGAAAAATCCTTTTCATAGCGGACTTTGGCCTCCGCAATTTTGCGGACGGAAATCTCATCCGCAAGCAGTTTTTCGAGCTGTGCGAATTCCTGGGTCAGATGCGCCACACGTTGACGCTCCAAAGCAGCCGCGTTTGATTCGGCCACTGCCTGCCTGCCAAAGCGCTGACCGTTTCGCATCCTGTTGCGGGATTCCAGTCGCGCCGCCGCGAGTTCTGCCAGATTGTTTAACGCCTCCACTTGATGCGCAGTCAACTCCCTTGGTTCGCAGTCGAAACCGGATAAAACCCCGAGAAGCTCACCGCTGTCGGCGTAAATACCGCTCGCCGCATAAAAGCGCACATATGGTGCACCGACCACCAAAGGGTGATGGCGAAAACGCGCGTCAGCCTGCGCGTCGGCAATGATAAAGGCCGTTGGGTGAACGGGCGTCGGACTCAATGCTGGCAAGTACAGGCACTGCTGGGGCGACAACGAGGCAAGCGGCCAATTCAAACGCGCTTTGAACCACTCGCGCGATACCGGCAATGCCTTGCCGCCGTGTTTGATTTGCCCGGCAATGGCGCCGCCAGTCGTCCGCTCAAAAAAAGACAACGCCGCCATACGGGTACCCAGAACGGCGGCGGCACGATGCGCCAAATCATCAAACGCGGGTTCCTGTGGCGTATCGAGAATATCGTATTGGGCCAAGCCGCTACCGTCGGAAGATATCAAAGAGTGTTGGGCGTGCATCCGGAAACAGTTCGCTGGTTGGGCAGCCGGACAGGCTGTCAGGCAAAGCTGCAAATTGTAGCGTGAGCGTCAGCGAATGTCGGCAACTACCGGGGCGTGATCCGACGGACGGTCCAGTTTGCGGGGGTCAACGTCGATAATGCTGGAAACACAACGGTCTGCTAAGCCGGGCGTGAGCAAAATGTGATCGATACGCAACCCCAAATTGCGCTTGAAGCCGTTCATCCGGTAGTCCCACCAGCTAAAGCTTTTTTCCGCCTGCTCGAAAAGCCGGAAACTATCTACCAGCCCGAGTGCGATAAAGGCGCGGAACGCATCTCGCTCGGCTACGGAACACAGCACCTGACCCTCCCAGATTTTCGGGTCGTGTACGTCACGGTCGTCCGGGGCAATGTTGTAATCGCCAAGCAAGGCAACATCGCCATAAGCGGCAATGGTTTCGCGCATATAGGCTTGCATTGCAGCCAGCCATTGGAGTTTGTACTGGTACTTTTCAGAAGCCACGGCTTGCCCGTTCGGAATGTAGGCGCAGACGACGCGGATGCCGCCCACAGTTGCCGCGATCACGCGCTTCTGGGGATCGTCATATCCCGGAATATCTTTGCTGACATCTTCGGGGCAGGTGCGCGAAAGGATGGCGACACCGTTGTAGGTCTTCTGCCCGTTGAATACCGAGTTATAACCGATCTCCTCAAAGGCGGCGAGCGGAAACTTCGCGTCCTCCATTTTCAACTCCTGCAGGCATAGCACGTCAGGCTGCTGTGTTTTCAGCCACTCGGTCACGTGCGGCAAGCGGACGTTGAGCGAGTTTACGTTCCAGGCGGCGATTTTCAACGAGTTCTCTGGCTATTTTGCAGGCGCAGCCGGGGTCGCCGTTGGTGCAACCTTTGGCCCTGCCTTGGTCGAGCTCTGCCTCAGATTGGGATTGTTGCGTGGATAACCCGCATTACTCAGTGCGCTATTCCAGCCGCTCTCGTCAAAACCGGCAATGCTGACGGCACCGATCATGATCGTTGGAACCTGTAGTCCGCCTGCCATTTGCTTCAACGCCGCCCCAGCAACCGGATCGGATTCCGGATTTTTGTCGGCATAGCGAATGCCCCGTTTGGCCAGCAACGCTCTGGCGTTTGCGCAAAGTTCACCGCAATTGTTGGCGTATAGCGTCACCGGATTGTTTTTCATGGCCAGCTCTACCGCAAAGGGAACATCATCCTGCTCGATCACGCTATCGCCCAGCTTCTTGGTTTGTACGTTCTTGGCCTCCGCAGGCGGCGGCAACATGTCGCCGTAATGGACTTTTCCATCCTTGTCGACCCAGCGAAACACTTGTTGCGAATTTGCTGCCGAGGTCAGCAGCAAGGTCATGGCAAAAAGACCGCCAGTAATGACTGGCAGGCCGCAAATACCCAAAATGGATTTCGCGGAAATTACCGGGGCAAATCTCATAAGTACATCCTCCAATATGCGGTCGAGCGTCAGACAAAATACCTACGCAGCAAGCTTCATTCCATTATGCCGCAACAGCGCTTCCATCTCGGGCTTCCTGCCGCGGAATGCGGTGAACGAGGCAAG
>JBDTPE010000389.1:0-3520 GCA_039932875.1 Betaproteobacteria bacterium
CGTTTGATCTGTTGCCATTTCCCGTGCCGGAGCGGGCGACGATGCCCTTGCAACTGGTGAAGATGACGAAGGCGTTATTGGCGCCGAAGCAGATGGCGCTGCTGACGTAGGCGTGCGGATTGGCGCGCCCGCGCACGGTGTTCGAGTGTCGACGTTTGATCTCCACCAATCGCCACCCTTCGCCACGCAATTGGCGATCACATTCAGCCGCAGAATCAATATTGGAAAAATGACCCATCCCATACGGCAGCCGTAGACATTCTCCATGGTATCGGCGTCAAGTTGATTGGCAGACCGGGGCGGGTGTGCAACCGCGATCACTCAAATAGTCTTCCAAACCGGCTCAAGCAGGAGCAGTGGTCGCAATTGCAGTGGATAGCGAATTCCCAATACTGCCAACATCGACACGACCGCCGACAAACTTGGTGTGGCGCCAGGCGACGAGTTGCCCAACAATGTGTGAAGAGTGAGCCCAGGCCAAATGGTGACGGCCTGCCCGGTGAAGACCGGCAAATGGGTGGCCCGCATCAGGGTCAGGCGGAAGATGCTTGCCTCGGTCATGGTGCCGCTTACTTTTCATTAAGTTTGCCAGACGATAAAATTGCAATTCCGCAAAGATCGGCGCAGTCGCCGCATCAAGAGGCCAGCACCTTCACATCCGGATAGCCGAGCAACTTCAGGATGAAATAGTTGGCGGCAGCTTCGCCCGGTTCATCGGCATAGCAGATAATTTCGGCATAGCGTGGCAGTCCGGCTTTGACAAGGATGCTCCAAATGTCTTTCGCGGCTTTCGGTGAGCCGTCTGGGTTAACCAGCTCGGTATATGGCACGTGAATCACTTTGCCGTCTAGCGCTTTGACGGGCATGTTCTTGCCGGAGGCTATAAACACCTTGGCGTATGCGCCGGCTTTCTGTACGGGATTGCTGGTGAGCAGCCCCGGGCGAACATTTGCCGGATAGGTGGTCGCGGGTACAGCGAGGTCCTTCGGCGATTTCTTCGGGCCAACTGTTGTCGCGTCTTTCGTCAGCGTAAAGCCGCCAAGCCCCCAATCATCCACTGAATCAATCAGCAATGAGATTTTCTTTTGTCCGAGTTTCTCTAGCATCAGATACGCCATGGCCGAACCGGCATTTACGCCGCCGTCAGAAACGATGACTGCCTCATAGGTGGCGTTGACGCCGGCGGCACTCAGCACCTCTACAAGTTTGGCCGGCGTGGCGATATTGCGTTTGAAAACGTCGGCGGGAATATTGACGGCAAACGGCACGTGCCCCAAGTGGTAGGCTTCTTCTGAGCGCACATCGACAACATTGAGTTTGGCTACGCCGAAGGTACGCAACATCGGACTTCCCCAGCCATTGAGCCAGGTCTTTTCGCGCAACATGTTCGGTGCGTCGTAAGTCCAGAACGGTAAGCCCCGGTCATCGCGCAGCCATTCAAGCTGGGATTCCTTGTATAGCTTGACTTTCGGGTAGCCCAGCATCATTTTCGCCGCGAAGAAGGGCACGCTGGCGGCAATGCCGCCGCCGCAATGGCTATATATCTGCTGTTCGGGTTTGATGCCCAGATAGGCAAGCATGCGCCCAATCTCTTCGGCCGATTTGAAGGTTTTGTCGGCGTTAAAGAAATCTGCTGCGGGAGCCATGATCGCATTCGGAATATGTCCGGCGCGGTCGAAAAATTTTGCCGCGCCGAAGTGTTGGTCCGGATCCAGTGCTTCGACCAAGGCGTTATTCACGGGGTCACCAGAAGCAACCAGAAATTCAGGCAACTTGGCGCGCACGTCCTCGTTTAGCTTGGTGATTTGAAACGTTCCAAGCTTTGGCGCCGCGGTTGGTTCTTTGGTGACGGCGCCACCCATCGCCTGCCATTTGGCAATGCCGCCGTCGAGCACGGAGATGCCCTCTAGCGGCACACCGTGATAATAGAGGTCAAAGAGCAAGCTCGTTGCCATGTAAGTGCCGCCCTGATCATAGATCACGATTTTTTTACCGGCGCTGACACCCCATGACTGGATGCGCTGCTGCATCTCTACAATCGAACTCTCGCGCCCACCAAAGCTGAATACATCGACATTGACCGCTCCCGAAATGTGCTTGGCGGCGTATAGCGGGCCGGGCGAAGCATCGAGCAGGAGCATATCGTCGCGTTGTAACTTTTGTGCCAGCCACTGAACGGTAACGAGGTTCGCCCTACCGGTGTCGGCTGCAGCGACGGGTAACAGCATGAATGGACTGCTGGCGATCAGCAGGAGAAGCCAAACCCTGAAATTCTTCGACATGATGCGCTCCGGTTACATTGGTGCACACAAGGTATGCGTGCCATGCATCGGGCGACAAGGGCGATGTGATGAGCCACGCTCGATGCGGACGGGGCACGGTTCGCGCGGATGGGTTACACAGCAGATATGGGCGCGCGCAAAGTCTCGTAATATCAAACATGAGACTCGACAATTGAAGGCGTCGCTCGCTGTGCGTATCGGTAACGGCATCGACTTGCTACGGCGCATTGCAGTTATTCGTGCAGAAGCGTTGCCCTATTGTGCTATCGAATATGCGGGAATTGCAAAGTCTGTAGGCGCTGTTAGCTGATGGGGCCAAGCTCGAGCCTTTACAAGGTGCTACCGCCGTGATTGTGCGAAAATTTGAATGGCAGATCGTGTGGGTATTTGATCGCAATCGGCCAAATGCAGACGGTTAAACAACTACTCCAGTTTTCTAGATGACCGTCGTCCGCAAACCAACTGAGCCAAATGTGCGCAATCAAAAATTGAAATTTGAAAGGCAGTCTGGCGGACGTTTGCTGACAGCCCTGTTGACAGTTGCTATTTCGGGATGCGCTACGAATCCCGCCACCGTCGAGCAGGCAATACAGAGAAGAGTAGTCGACGATCCTGTATACACGGCACCACAGCGGCTCGTGGAAATTGAACCCGGACGAAAGCTGAATATTTATTGTACGGGTCACGGCGCGCCAACAGTCGTGTTTGACTCGGGACAGGCCGGAGAGACAAGTGAGTGGGGCATGATTCAACCGGCGGTAGCACGGCGGACCCGTGCGTGTTCTTACGACAGAGCAGGGATTGGCTTCAGCGATCCAGCAAATCGACCCTCGACCAGCGCAAACATTGTTGACGATTTACACCGTCTTCTAGCAGCAGCTTCAATTTCTCCACCCTACATACTTGTGGGTCATTCCTATGGCGGTATGAATATCAAGTTATTCGCCTATCGATACCCGTTAGAAATTGCTGGCATTGTATTCGTTGACCCATCGCATGAGGACCAGCGGGAGAATTATAGAAAGAAGGACCCGCGCCAGCTGTCGGTTCTGGAAAATGAGAAGCTAATGCTCGAGCCGGTATTGGCAACCATGCGAGAGTGTATCGCGGGCGTGCCAAAAGGCTTTGTCGTTGGGACACCGTTATACAAGAACTGCATTGGCGATTCGGATCCCCGGTTCAGTGCGGCGATCAACGCTGCGCATGTGCGAATGTACGAAAAGGCCGATTATCACGAG
>JBDTPE010000390.1:0-3500 GCA_039932875.1 Betaproteobacteria bacterium
ACTCTCGATAGACGAGCGGTTCGCCTTGCTTGATGGCTATGAGCAAGAGCTCGACGTCATCGAAGCTGGTGGTATGTCCAGGTTGTCACTCTTCCGTGAACTGGCCACTACCATCAAACAATATGACTTGCCGCTACCGTTGTTTCGTGACCTCCTGTCTGCATTCAAACAAGACGTGACGAAAACACGCTATGCGGATTTCGAAGAAGTCATGGATTACTGTCGCCGCTCGGCCAACCCCATCGGTAGACTCCTACTCCACCTGAACCGGCAAACCGAGACAGAGAATCTCGCACGCAGCGATGCAGTCTGCTCTGCGTTGCAGTTGATCAATCACTGGCAGGACGTCGCCGTTGATTGGCGCAAGAATGACGGCGGCAGGGTCTATTTGCCACTCGACGATTTGGCCCGTTTCGGACTGGGCGAACGCGACATCGCCAGCCAAAATTGCAGCCGGGCGTGGCGCGACATGATGACATTTCAATGCGATCGCGCAAGAAAAATGATGCTCTTTGGCGCTCCTCTGGGCAACGTCTTGCGTGGGCGTATGGGCGCAGAACTTCGCGTCATTATTGCAGGCGGCATGGCCATTCTCGATAAGATCGGCGCGGTTCAGGGCGATGTATTTCGCCACCGGCCGGTACTGACAAAATGGGACTGGTTGAAGATCGGTCCACGTGCGGTGTTTGCCTTATGACCCCCGACGAGTATTGCCAGAACAAGGCGGCGCAAAGCGGCTCGAGCTTTTACTACAGCTTTCGTTTTCTGCCGCCTGATCGTCGTCGCGCCATCACTGCGCTCTATGCTTTCTGCCGCGAAGTCGATGATATAGCCGACGAAGTTTCAGATCTCGATATCGCGCGCGCCAAACTCGGCTGGTGGCGTGCCGAGTTGGCCAACCTTTTTCAGGGCCACCCTCAACATCCCGTCACAAAAGCCTTGGCCCCGGCAACGACTGCATTTGCCGTCGATCAAGCGCGACTCAACGAGATTATCGATGGCATGGAAATGGATTTGACTCACCATCGTTACAATGATTTTGAATCCTTGAGGCTCTACTGCCATCGCGTCGCGGGCGTTGTCGGCCAGCTGTCGGCCGGAATTTTTGGCTTCAGTAACCCCAGAACATTGGTTTACGCCGAGAATCTGGGTCTCGCCTTTCAAATGACCAACATCATTCGAGATGTCGGTGAAGATGCGCGCCGGGATCGCATTTATCTGCCGCAGGATGAAATGGTGAAGTTTGGTGTCAGTACCGATGACATCCTTGCCGCCCGTCATTCGCCTGCCTTCGTAAGCCTGATGGCTTTCCAATGCGAACGAGCAAAGTCGTTGTATGACGCGGCGTTTGAAGCACTTTCGCCTGAAGATCGGCGTCCACAGCGGCCCGGCCTGATTATGTCTGCGATTTACCGCACGCTCCTGCAAGAAATTGAGCACGACAACTTTATGGTATTGACCCAAAGAACGTCACTAACGCCGATGCGCAAACTATGGATCGCCTGGCGAACGTGGATCGGAGCGTAATGGTGGCAGACAGTGGAGCGGCGAGAACGGTCGCTATTATTGGCGGCGGATATGCAGGCTTGGCGGCAGCGGTAACCCTGGCAGAAAACGGCGTCCGAACTGTGGTTTATGAGGCCGGCAAGACGCTGGGTGGTCGCGCGCGCCGGATCGAATACCGCGGTGAAATTCTCGACAATGGGCAACATATTCTGGCTGGGGCATATAGAGAGTTACTACGACTGATGCGCGTGGTCGAGGTGCCTGATACATCCCTTCGCCGGGTTTCGCTCAGACTCTCGATGCCGCCGGATTTTTTGTTGCGCGCTCCCTCCAAAACGCTCTTTCCGGGCCAGCTTTATATGGCCTGGACTCTGCTGACAGCCAAAGGCTTGAGCGTTGCAGATCGCTGGGCGGCAATACGTTTGATGTCGGCATTGAAACGGGCGAAATATCAACTAGACAATAGATTGACCGTCGCTGAATTGCTCGCAGCACACCGGCAGCCGCAGAACCTGATTGACCATCTTTGGCAACCTCTGACCATTTCCGCTCTTAATACGCCGTTGGCTTGCGCGTCGGCGCAGGTATTTGCCCATGTGCTGCGCGACTCGTTGGCGTCAGATCGCAACGCCAGCGATTTACTATTACCTTGTGTTGACTTGAGCGCTTTGTTTCCCGACCCCGCTGCAGGCTGGCTAATTAACCGCGGTGGCCAGATCTGGATGGGACAACGCGTTAATAACATCCTCGTTACAGACCGCGGCTATCAGGTCAGTTGCGGCAACGACGTGGCACATTTTGACGCGATCATCCTCGCAGTTGGACCACACCAGTTGAGCGGATTGCTCGCAGGCGTCGAGTCGCCGAAACTGGACTACGAGCCAATCGTGACGATCTATTTCAAATTTGACCGCCCGGTCCACTTGCCGGAACCGATGCTTGGTCAGGCGAAGGGTTTGGCGCAATGGTTTTTCGACCGCACCGCGCTGAGCGGAAACCGCGCAGCGGCTGATGAGACCGGAGGGCTGATCGCAGCAGTCATATCCGCGTCGGGGCCACATATGCAACTGACGCAGGAGGCGCTTGCCGAACAGGTATTGGCCGAATTGGTGCAACATGTTTCGCAATTGCCCAAACCGCTCTGGCGCAAAGTTGTCTCGGAGCAATTTGCGACATTTGCCTGCACACCACTCGCAGATCGTCCGCCTGTAGAAACGTCGTTTCCCGGCGTATTTCGTGCTGGCGACTACGTGGCAGGGGACTATCCAGCCACACTGGAAGGCGCTGTCCGCAATGGCGTCAAAGCTGCAGAGTCATGCCTTACTTTTCTCAACACTGTCGAATAGGAACTATGAATCTCAATGTGACAACTTTGCCGGTCGACTATCAGCCGGCTTCCGATCTGTTAAAGGGCCGGGTTGCGCTGGTTACCGGCGCAGGCCAGGGTCTCGGCAAAGTCGCCGCGCTTACTTTTGCGCAACATGGTGCCTCAGTCATATTGCACGGGCGACACGTGCCGCGTCTGGAAGCGGCTTACGATGAAATCGTGGCGGCAGGATATCCCGAGCCAGCCATCCTGCCACTGGATTACTTGAAGACTACGCAAGCAGAACTGGATGCGTATGCACAATCCATCCACAGCACGTTTGGTCAACTCGACGTCATTTTCCACGGCGCCAGCCACTTCGTTTCCTGCATGCCGCTGGCCCTGCATGACTTGGATATGTGGTTGAAATACAGCCGTGTCAACCTCGCAGTGCCGGCCGCGCTGACTAAGGCGTGTCTGCCTCTGCTCAAGCGGGCATCTGACGGGTCAGTCATATTTCTGACTGAAACGCACGCCGTCGAGCCAAAGGCATTCTGGGGCGCTTTTTCCGCCACAAAGGGTGCACTACAAAACGTGACCGCAATTTGGGCCGATGAAATGGAAGGACAGGCCAATATACGCTTCAATCTGTGCCTACCGGGGCCGGTAGCCAGTCCGATGCGAAGCA
>JBDTPE010000391.1:0-3493 GCA_039932875.1 Betaproteobacteria bacterium
GTTGTTGTTGCTACTTTTGTAAGTCTGCTCGAACGTAACCATTGCCATGGGTAGTGTGTTCGGTGCAAGCGGATATTCAAAGACGGAGAGGTTGCTGATCTCGACATTCACGAATTTCTTGCCCGCATTGATACGCCGCTTGTTTTCAGCCCACAGACTAAAGTTCTTTCCGTCTGCGTCAAACTTATGCGAGTAGTGTGAAAGGTATTTTTCCATGTCCAGACTCTCCCAATCGCGCTTCCAGCCAGATAGCGAGTCCGCAAGCGTCGATTTAGCCGCGAGCCATTCTTCGTGGGATAGCCATTTCACGTGCGAGGCAATGATAATGGGCGTCACACCGGGAGTGACATATTTAGAGATGTGCGAAAAGTCTTCATTGGTCAGTACAACACAGCCATCGCTGGCACGCGGTGGGCGGCTATATGTGTTCGATGGTGTACCGTGGATCCAGATCCCGGAACCAGTCTTGGCGTTGCGCTTGTCCCACTCATTGGGATAATTGATCGGAAACGCGCCCGGGCCATAGAAGTCGATTAGTTTTGCGCGAGCCACACTGGACGTTACCTGATAGACACCCAGCGGTGTGCGCTGGTCACCTTGACGCTCTTTTTCCGTGCCGTTCTTGCCGACGGATACATAGTAGTCGGCAACATATTCCGGCGCTCCGTCGACATTCTTGTAAACGTATAGGCGCGAGTTTTCGCTGTCGAGCAAAAGTACGTGCTGTTGGTCGGGGGAAAGTTGCAACAGCGCGGTGGGCAGGCTATTACTCGGCGGCCCGTCAAAATATCGTGAGAGACGGGCTCTTGCTTCCTGCTTCAGACTGGATACCAACTCCGGCTGAGATGCCAAGCCCGTAAACGCAGTTGGCGTGCCAGCTTTGGCCATCAAGAGATCACCCTTCATGAGATGGCCCAAGCGAAAATTTGGATTCTTGGCCAATGTGGCATCAAGCTCCCGTAGCGCGGGTTTGATGCCTTCTGTTTTCAGCGATTCCAGCGCGCGCACCAGCGAGGCTTCGACTTCATTGCTGAACGCAATCGACGCAAGCGGGGCAGGTTGCGCGGCAGCACCGTTTGCACCGAGCGTCACAATTGCATTGACGAGAACCGCGAGTAGCATACCGCTGCGTCGCGTCATCAGTTCTGTTGTAGGCGCGAGAATAACGTTACGCAAACTGATCAACTCCCGGAGCGTTCTGCGGTGATCAGCCAGCGATCGCCCGTTTTCACCAGTCGCAAGGTCTTGGTGTTATCGCTCTTGACAGTATCAGCGCGATAGACTTGGCGAAACACCACCGTTGCCGTATTGCCTTGCAGCGAAGTCTTGTTGATCTTCACGTCAACCGAAATGGATTTCTTGGGCACGATGCGCTCCTTGCGCTGCTCTTCCCACGACGCGCGGGACATGCCTGCCGGTGTTTCAAATTCCGGCGCATAAAAGGCAAGATATGCGGCCATGTCTTTTGCGGCCCATGCTTTGGCCCATGATTCGACCGTTGCCTTTACGTCTGCTGTCGCGTTGCCACTTACAGGAACACTCGCCACTTTTGTTGGTGTCGGCGTCACTGATTTGGCTGGATCGGCTTTTGGCTCTATCTTGGGTGCGACGGCGACCTGAACGGGAGCTGTCTTGGTCGGATCGGTCGCGATCGATTTCGGCAAATTGAAGATGTCCTTCACCATCGACAGCTTGCTCTGCGCGGTGACATTGCTCTTGTCCAACTGCAGTACCTTGTCGTAGGAACGTCTTGCTAGTTGCGCATAGATGTCGCCAAGGTTCTCATACGCAGTCGCGTAACTTGGGTGCGTGTGAATGGCGAGCTCCAGCGCTGCTTTCGCCTTGTCGTAATTGCCCTGGCTCGCGTACAACACGGCGAGGTTGTTATAGGGTTCGGGCAGCTCAGGATAATCCTCCGTCAAACCCGCAAAAACCTGGATAGCATCCGCACCCTTTTTCATTTCGGTGAGGATCAGACCTTTCAGGAATCTACCCTGGGCATCTTTGGGCTGCTGCGCCAACGCGCCGTTCACTTTTGACAATGCTTGATCGAGCTTGCCCTGCTGATACAGCTTAGTTGCGTCCTTGGTATCTTCTACGGGTCCGGCCAGGCAGGCAGCTGAAAAACAGACCAGGCACAAGAGAACGCTTTGGCGCAGTTCGCGGGATAAATTGGCAATGAGCATTTTGTTATAATTCGTTGAATTTAATGAAAAACAGTGTCCCACACATCCCGACTATTCTACCAAGAATGCCTCTCAACTACACAAGCTTGCCACGTTTTTTGAGCCCATCAGCCGCCCGGTTGCCGTGCCATTTGAGGCTCCTGATCGCCGGCCCGCCGACCGTGTCGTCCACCGGTGTACTGGCGCGATGTTGTTGCGTAATCTGAGGCTCGCCTAATCCTGTCATCCGCTGCAATAGCGCGCACGGCAGATTTCCCAGTTAACGAGTCCCGTATGACATTGGTGGCGCGCGCAAGTTTCGCCGATCCAAACTATTTGCGAGGACCATCCGGAGTATCTTATGCAAACTATTTACAACACGCTCGGCAGGCAAAAACAGGCACTGACCACACTGGAACCAGGAAAAGTGCGGATGTATGTCTGCGGCCCGACTGTGTACGATTTCTTTCACATCGGCAATGCACGTACGTTCACTGCGTTCGACATGGTCTATCGATGGTTGACTGTTATTGGTTATGAAGTCAACTTCGTGCGCAACATCACCGATATCGACGACAAGATCATTGAGCGAGCCAACGCCAACAATGAGCCGATGGAGGCGCTGACAGCGCGCATGACAGAGGCCTATTTTGAAGACGCTGCGCGCTTGAAATTGTTGCGCCCGACCAATAATCCGCGCGCAACCCACCACATCGATCACATGCTCGCTATCATCAAGCAGCTTGAAGACAGGGGCATGGCTTACCGGGCGACCAATGGCGATGTGTATTACGCCGTGCGCGAATTTGCCGGTTACGGAAAGCTATCGGGCAAGAACCCGGACGATTTGCGTGCGGGCGAACGTGTAGCGGTGGAATCGGCCAAGCGTGACCCCGTGGATTTTGTCTTGTGGAAAGCCGCCAAGCCGAACGAGCCGCAATGGCCCTCCATCTTCGGTGGTGGGCGGCCCGGTTGGCATATCGAATGCTCAGCGATGTGCAAGGCGATTCTGGGTGAACAGATCGACATCCACGGTGGCGGCTTTGATCTTCAATTTCCGCATCATGAAAACGAAATCGCGCAGACCGAGGGCACGTTCGACAAAGGTTCTGGAAAGCAGTTTTCGACGTTTTGGATGCACGCGGCATTTCTCAATATCGACCATGAAAAAATGTCCAAATCAATGGGCAATTTCTTTACGTTGCGCGATGTGCTCAACAAGCTCGATGCGGTGCAGGGCGGCGAAACGGTGCGCTATTTTCTGTTGCGTGGCCACTATCGGAGCGAGATCAATTATTCGTGGGAAATGCTCGAAGACGCACGCCAGT
>JBDTPE010000392.1:0-3485 GCA_039932875.1 Betaproteobacteria bacterium
GTGTGTTTGGCGATGGCGGCGGTACGGGCGCGATCAAGCCAGAATTTCTTGCGGGCATCCGGCGTGACGGCGATAAAGCCCTCGCCGTGACGCGCATTAGCCAGACGCACCACCGCGCTGGAAGCTTCCATCGCGGCACTCTCGTCGTCCGACACAATATCGCCGATAAGTACCATCTTCGGCCGTTGATTGCGCCGCGATTTGGTCGCGTAGCCGACTGCTTTCAGATAGCGTTCATCCAGATGTTCCAGGCCTGCCAAGACCGCGTGTTCATGGCCGTTGAGAAAATCCTTGATTTCGACGATCGTTGGCACCGCTTCTTTGACCTGACCAAAAAACTCCAGGCAAACGGTGCGTATGTGCTTAGGCATGCGATGCAGCACGAAGCGCGCCGAGGTGATGATGCCGTCGCAGCCCTCTTTCTGAATGCCAGGCAGGCCCGCCAGAAATTTGTCGGTGACATCCTTACCCAAACCGACTTTGCGAAACAGTGCGCCGGGTATCTCCAGTGTGGTTTCTGATTTGAGTTTCTTGCCGGTTTCATCAAACGTGCGAACGCGAAATTTCGCCACCTCGATGTCGTGGATCTTGCCCATGTTGTGGTCGAGACGTTCGACCTCCATCCACTCTGCATTTGGCGTAACCATTTTCCACGAGGCGAGATTATCGAGCGCCGTACCCCAGAGGACAGCCTTCTTGCCGCCCGCATTCATCGCCACGTTCCCGCCGATGCAGCTCGCATCAGCACTCGTCGGGTCACACGCCCAGACCAGCCCCGCCAACTCTGCTGCTTCCATGGCCCGCTTGGTGACCACGCCCGCTTCGCAGTGAATGGTGGCAACCGGTGCACTCATTCCCGGCAATGTGATGTGCTCCACGTCCCCCAGCGCGTCGAGTTTTTCGGTGTTGATCACGGCCGAGCGTTTGGTCAGCGGGATCGCGCCACCTGTATAGCCGGTGCCGCCGCCGCGCGGAATGATGGTCAGCCCAAGCTCGATGAGCGCTTTGACCAATGGCGCAATTTCTTCCTCGGTATCTGGGTGCACCACGACGAAAGGGTATTCCACGCGCCAATCGGTGGCATCGGTGACATGCGACACGCGCGCCAAACCGTCGAAAGCGATGTTGTCTTTGCGGGTGACTTTCCCCAAACGTCTAGCGACCTTCTTGCGAAAATCCCAGGTATCGGAGAACTCTTTTTCAAAGACGTCGACTGCCTCGTGCGCGCGCTTGAGGAGTTCGATGACCTTGTTTGAGCGCGATGCAGGCGCGATATCTTTCTGCTCGTCGCTGCCGCCTTGATCGAGCAGCCGGCGCTTTTCGACTTCCCCAAGCCGGTGGCGCATCGCTTCGGCAATTGCATAGCGGCGCTTGGGATTGTCGAGCATATCTTCCTGCAGATACGGATTGCGTTCCACCACCCAGATATCGCCTAGAACCTCGTAGAGCATGCGTGCGCTACACCCTGTCTTGCGTTCCCCGCGAAGCTCAAGCAACGTGTCCCATGCGTCGGCACCAAGTAAACGCATGACGATTTCACGATCGGAAAACGAGGTGTAGTTGTAGGGGATTTCGCGCAAACGAACGCCTTCCCTTTCGCGCGGTTCGTCGGGCCGTTGCCCGCCGGAAAACGGCAACACGCTACCGGGCTTTCTGGCGGATTGTGTGGGCGGAAAGACTGCGGGATTGGTAGCCATCGGAGCGGAGGGATTGAACCCGGAAGCGGTCACAAATGAGACGACTTCATTCTACCGCAGTGCAGCAATAGTTGACCGAAATCAATAACGCGCCTTGACGGCAATAGGGATTGCTCGGGGTAACGGGAACACGCGTGATAAAATTTTGGGCTCGCAATCTCCTTCCTCTTGCCCACCCTTCCATGCCAGTGACCCCGCATTTCATCAGAATCGCTTCGCGCGAAAGTCGTCTCGCGATGGTACAAAGCGAGTGGACCAGTGCCAAGCTGCAGGCGCTATATCCGGCTGTCAAGGTCGAGATCATCGGCATGACTACCAAGGGCGACCAAATCCTGGATAAGCCGTTGGCGCAGATTGGCGGGAAAGGGCTGTTCATCAAGGAACTCGAAACCGCGCTCGAAGATGGACGTGCCGATATCGCCGTGCATTCGATGAAAGACGTACCGATGACGCTGCCGCCGGGGTTTTCAGTCGTGATCGTCGGTGAGCGCGAAGATCCGCGCGATGCCTTTGTGTCGAATCGTTTTGAGAGTATCGAGTCCCTGCTGCAAGGCGCGGTCGTCGGTACATCTAGCCTGCGGCGCGAAAGTCAGCTGCGCCACGCCCGGCCTGACCTGAAGATCGAAGCCTTGCGTGGCAACGTCAACACTCGCCTTGCTAAACTCGATGCCGGTCAATATGACGCCATCATCCTTGCAACTGCAGGTCTCAAGCGTCTGGGCTTTGGTGCACGTATTCGCGGCAGCTTGACGCCAGCCGACAACGTACCGGCCATCGCACAAGGCGCGTTGGGCATTGAGTACAGGTCGGAGCGGGCAGATGTTGCTCAATGGCTGGCGCCATTTGCCAACACAAATACGACCGCGATCGTGAACGCAGAACGCGCTTTTGGCCGGGCACTGACGGCCAGTTGTGACGTGCCGCTGGGTGCGCATGCGACGATTGCCGGTGAAATGCTTTCGCTCGATGGTTTTGTGGCCATGCCCGATGGCAGCCGCATGATCCGTCGCCAGATGACGGGGACGGTAGCGGATGCGGAATCGCTGGGCACCAGGCTGGCGGAGGCGCTGATCGCCGAAGGTGCAGGGGACATTCTGGCATCGCTGTCCCGGCATGGAACCAATGCAGGCTGATGACTCGCGGGATTCGCAACTTCCGCTGCATGGATTAACGCTGGTCGTCACCCGTCCGGCGACGCAGGCGAAACGCTCGGCGAACGCGTTGCGCGAGGCGGGCGCAATCGCCATCGAATTTCCGGTGCTGGATATCGCGCCGATAACAGTATCTTTGGCTGCGAAAGACCTGACGGCAGCCGATGCCTTTATTTTCGTCAGCGCCAATGCCGTCGAATACGGCGTGCCGACGGTGCGGCGTGCCGGTGCATTTCCTGCGTCGGCTGAGATATTTGCCATTGGTCGCGCCACGGCGGCAGCGCTGAGTGACGCGGGATTTACGAATGTTGTTTCACCGCAACAAAGCATCGATAGCGAAGGCTTGCTGGCGTTGCGGCAATTGCGCGCCGTGACGGGGCGACATATCATCCTCGTCAAGGGGCAAAGCGAACTTGGTGGCCGCAGACTGCTTGAGCAGACATTGACAGCGCGAGGCGCGAGAGTGACCACATTGGAGTGCTACCGGCGTGGGCCGCTGATGCCGGATTCGGCGGCACGCGAAGCCTTAGGGGAATCGTTGGCGGCCGGTCAAATACACGCTTTTTTCGCCATGAGTACCGAAACACTGGAAAGCTTGATGAACGTTTTCTCCACAATGAATATTTTGCCGCAATCA
>JBDTPE010000393.1:0-3451 GCA_039932875.1 Betaproteobacteria bacterium
TTGATCTGCAGCGCGTTGGTCGCGACAGCGATATCGGCAATCGTGGTGTCTTCGGTTTCGCCGGAGCGATGCGAGATCACAGTCGTGTAGTTGGCGCGCTTGGCCATTTCAATAGCGGCAAACGTTTCCGACAGCGTGCCAATCTGATTGACCTTGATGAGGATGGAGTTGGCGACGCCTTTGCTGATACCTTCGCGCAGAATTTTGGTGTTGGTGACGAACAAATCGTCGCCGACGAGCTGGATTTTCTTGCCGAGCTTCTCGGTGAGAATCGCCCAGCCTTCCCAGTCGTCTTCGGCCATGCCGTCTTCGATGGAGATGATCGGATATTTGTCGCACCAGGTGCCGAGCAGGTCGGTGAACTGTGCAGAGTTGAACGAAATCTTTTCAGCTTCGAAGCGGTACTTGCCTTCTTTCCTGAATTCGCTGGCGGCGCAATCGAGACCGATGAGGATGTCTTCACCCGCAACGTAGCCCGCTTCGTCGATGGCCTTCATGATGTACTGCAAAGCTGCTTCGTTGTTGGCGAGATTGGGCGCAAAGCCGCCTTCGTCGCCGACGTTGGTATTGTGCTTCTCGGCATGCAGAATTTTCTTCAGCGTGTGGAATATCTCGACCCCCGCGCGCAGCGCTTCACGAAATGTCGGCAAGCCTGCCGGAATGATCATGAACTCCTGCATGTCGAGCACATTGTCGGCATGCGCGCCGCCGTTGATGATGTTCATCATCGGTACCGGCATCTGCATCGGCGCGGCACCACCGAGGTAGCGGTACAGTGAGAGGCCGGATTCATCTGCGGCAGCTTTGGCACAGGCCATGGATACGGCGAGAATCGAATTGGCCCCCAGACGTGATTTGCTGTCGGTGCCGTCGAGCTCGATCATGGTCTTGTCGATGAAAGCTTGCTCGCTGGCATCGAGGCCGATGACGGCTTCGCAGATTTCGGTGTTGATGTGCTCACAAGCTTTCAATACACCTTTGCCGAGATAGCGACGCGGGTCCTTGTCGCGCAACTCGATGGCTTCACGCGAGCCGGTGGACGCACCAGAGGGCACGGCAGCGCGACCGATCACGCCCGATTCGAGCAACACATCGGCTTCGACAGTGGGGTTGCCGCGTGAATCCAGAATTTCGCGGGCGACGATATCAACAATGGCGGTCATTAAGCACTTTCCTTATTTTATGAATTTGCCTTGGCTCTCTCACCGATTGCGGAGAGACCTTCAGTCTTTTCGCCAACGTTAGGCGCTCGCCTTCGTACCCTGCACCACGCGTAAGCCGGCCTCACCATGAATCTGTTTATGCTGCTCCAACGCGGCCTTGACGAATGAAATAAACAGAGGATGCCCATCACGCGGCGTGGAAGTAAATTCGGGGTGGAACTGGCAGCCGTAAAACCACGGATGCGCGTGTTTGACGGGATCGAGCTCCACCATTTCTGTCAACGACTCAGAATTGGTGCGCGCCGAGATCACCATGCCCGCCGCTTCGAGGCGCGGCACGTAGTGATTGTTGACTTCATAGCGGTGGCGGTGGCGCTCGCTCACCGTAGTGCTCTGGTAGATGCGATGCGCCAACGTATCTGGACGCACCGTGCAAGGCTGGGCGCCCAGTCGCATGGTCCCACCGAAATTGGAGCTGGCGTCGCGCTTCTCGACCACGCCATCGTGGTTCTGCCATTCGGTGATGAGTGCGACGACTGGGTGCGGCGTACTTACGTCGAACTCGGTCGAGTTGGCGTTGGCCAGTCCGACGACATTGCGCGCAAATTCGATGGTGGCAATCTGCATGCCCAGACAGATGCCGAGATATGGAATCTTGTTTTCTCGCGCAAATTTGACCGCTGCGATCTTGCCCTCGATACCGCGTTTGCCGAACCCACCGGGGACCAGAATTGCGTCCATGTTGGCCAAAGCGGACACGCCATCGGCTTCGATCTGTTCCGAATCCATGTAGTGGATGTTGACTTTGGTATGGGTGTGAATACCGGCATGGATCAGCGCTTCGGACAATGATTTGTAGGAGTCTGCCAGACCCACATATTTGCCGACCATCGCCAGATTAATCTGGTGCTCCGGATTTTCCAGTGCTTGAACGATGTTGTCCCACATCGTCAAATCTGCAGGCTTTGGTGTCAGGTGCAGTTTGCGGCAAACGATTTCGTCCAACCCCTGCTTGTGCAGCATTTTGGGTATCTTGTAAATGGTGCTCGCGTCAAAGCAGGAGATGACCGAGCCCTGATCGACATTGGTGAACAGAGCAATCTTGCGGCGATCCTCTTCCGGGATCGGTCGGTCGCTGCGGCACATCACCACATCAGGCTGAATACCAATTTCACGCAACTCTTTGACACTGTGCTGGGTGGGCTTGGTCTTGATCTCGCCAACCGTTGGCAGATACGGCACCAGCGTCAAGTGGATGTAGCAGGCGTTGTCGCGGCCCTGTTCGATCCCCATCTGACGAATCGCTTCAAGAAACGGCAATGATTCGATATCGCCCACCGTGCCGCCGATTTCAATGATGCCGACTTCGGCATCGATGGTGCCAGCGCGGATCGAATTCTTGATCTCGTCGGTAATATGCGGGATCACTTGCACCGTGCCGCCCAGATAGTCGCCGCGACGCTCTTTATTGATGACGCGCTCGTATATCTGACCGGTGGTGAAGTTATTGGACTTTTTCATCTTCATCGAGATGAAGCGTTCGTAGTGGCCGAGATCGAGATCGGTCTCCGCGCCATCGTCGGTAACGAATACCTCGCCGTGCTGAAATGGCGACATGGTGCCCGGATCCACGTTGATGTACGGGTCCAGCTTCATCATTGAGACTTTGATGCCGCGCGATTCGAGAATGGCGGCGAGAGAGGCGGCGGCAATCCCTTTGCCAAGGGAAGAAACTACGCCACCGGTAACGAATACATACTTGGTCATGATGTTGACCTCCAGCTGCTGGGGTTGGGAAACCCCGGGTTGGAAATTAGTATTTTACACGAAGGCGCTAGCGGCTTGGTTCATGACGGTGAATTCGCTTGCGTTTTCAAGGCGGGCCCAGCATTGGCGCGCATTTTCAGGGCATTTCTGCCTGTGATGTCCGTCCCTGCTGGTGTTTGCCGGTCTGGCGCGAATCAGGAATTGGCCGCGTACAACTGCGACGCGTCAACGTAGATCAGGAAATTTGAAATCAGCTTGCCGCGCATCGTGAATACATCTACAAACGGCACGCAGAGCATAGAGCCGTCGATCCTGGTGTAGGTCACCGTTCCCTGGCACAGCACGTGGTCTGCGACTGTCCACGTATTGAGCAAGTCGTGGTGCAGCGCATGGATGCTGGCGAAGAATCCGTCAAGTAGCTGTGTGATCGCCTTGCTACCGAGCGCGGGCGACGCGTTGGCAAATCTGAATTCGGCATCGTCAGTCAGGAACGCTAGGAACCGCTGTGCGTCCTTGTCATC
>JBDTPE010000394.1:0-3440 GCA_039932875.1 Betaproteobacteria bacterium
GGCATGCAGGTTCTCTTCTATGTGGCGGTCGCCATCGCCATAGCCGCTGGAACGCATTGGGCCCGGTCGCGCACGGTTCTTGCCAACAACAGAAAAAAAGCTGGCCTATGAGAGTTGCCATATTTATTGGCTGCCTTACCTACTTTGCTGTTGCCGGCGTAGCGGTAGCAGACCCTGCCGACTACGTGAAGACAACCGCTATCGACTACGGCGAACGTGAATTGGAAATAAAATTTGGCACGAGCAAGCTTGCCGATGGCGAAGGCCGTGTTGCCGCTGGAACATTCGGTCTAGGTTTTGGCGTCACGCCAACCTGGTTTACAGAGGCTTACGTCAAATACCAGAAATCGCCCAATGAAAAGACGAGTTACGATGCGTTCGAATGGGAAAACAAGTTCTCACTAACTGAAACCGGCAAGTATTGGGCCGACCTTGGCCTCTTTGTTGAATTGGAAATTCCGCGAGACCGAAACGAGGGCTTTGAATTCAGATTTGGACCGCTGGTGCAAACCGAATTTGACAAGGTTCAGGTCAATACAAACCTGTTCTTAAAGCGGAATGTGCATGTCGGCGCAGGCAGTGAGCCGCAGGTAACGGAACTTCACTATCAAATGCAGGCCAAGTACCGGTTTAAGCGAGAAATTGAAGTCGGTGTACAGGCGTTCGGCGAACTTGGCAAATGGAATCACTGGGATGCCAGTGAAATGCAAAATCATCGTCTCGGCCCGGCCTTGTTTGGAAAGCTGTCGATGGGAGGACGCGAAGCGATCAAATACGATGTGGCGTGGCTCGTGGGCGCGAGCAAGGCGGCGCCAGACTCTACGCTTCGGGTGCAACTCGAATATGAGTTTTAGCGACTTATATGGAGCAACTCAGCGGAGGCGTATCGCAATAGCCTCTCGGGTCCCGACGTTACTTCGCAGTTGACGTTTAGCGAGCACTTCAGTCATCGTGGCGCCCGCTGACGAAGTTGGATCACCGCCCTCAGCGCCAGCAAGCCGACCATTGATAAAATGCAGCTGCGTACCAGCATTGGGGCCAGTCTCATCGTCCCAGTATTCGTGCCAGGCGCGTGGCTCGCGACTGCGCTTGATGCGTTGTGGCTTGCCCCAGCGGCGATTATTGAGCACATGCAAGTCGAGGCTGCCCAACTCGAGTTCTAACCGTGTGTTGTCCTTGATGCTGGCGTAGCGCGACGCATCAGTAATCACACCTTCCGCGCGCCGTAGCGGCCTCCCTATCGGCGGAGACTGCAAATCGTCATTGCTGGAAGCGCAGGCGACATCCTGCCAGGTCACCGTACTTTAATGCATACACTTGAACATTCCGCTGGCAGGAGCCGACAAAGGGCTGAGCAAAATGACAGCAAAGACAATGAAAGTGCGCTGCATGGTAACGCTTCGGTTCGCCGAGGTGACACATGATTACCTTCGTGCAAACACAAGAATATCGGCACCACGCGCAAGTTCCTGTAGGAAGACTGCCATAAGCGATTTCCCGTGGCTGGCGGTCACTGGCAAAACTCTGCTAGATTGTGCCTCGCCAAACAAGAAAGCCTGCTACCCCAAAAAACCGGCGACATGGCCCATTCAACAGGGAGTGAACAGTATGGAATCAGCAACGCCCGTTGTCGTGCAGGGGATGATGGCGCCTGTCGCCGCTAATCAGCGGATTGAAGCGCTTGATGTGGTGCGTGGATTCGCACTCCTTGGCATCTTCCTGATGAACATCGAGTGGTTCAGCCGACCAATGAATACGTTCAATGAAGGTATGCCGCGCGACTTGACAGGGCTCGACTGGCTGGCGAGCTGGTTTATCGCCTATTTCGTACAAGGTAAATTTTGGACGATCTTTTCTCTGCTATTCGGCATGGGGTTCGCCGTCATGATGGTTCGGGCCGAGCAAGCCGGACGCGAATTCACAAAGGTGTACGTTCGCCGCGTGATTGCGCTGGCCGTATTTGGCGCGGTGCACTACATTTTCTTGTGGGAGGGCGACATCCTCTTCAGTTATGCCATTGCCGCATTGATGCTGATGGTCGTTCTGTTTGCAAAACCAAAACCGATGATGATTGCCATCGCGATCACGGCAGGCTTGGGTTTCATTCCTTATCTGGACAACTTCTTCGGCGTCGCCGCTGGACTTGGCGCAGCAACACTGGTCTCGCTCTACTTGAGAAGTGAACGACGGGTCAACATTCGCGGCCATGTATTTCCGATATTTTCATTTATTTTGCTGACCTTGGGCACAGCGCTGGTCATCGCTGCAGCCGTATTCTGGATACTGCCTGATGGCCCGGTGGAGCCTCGCTTGCCGCTCACCGTTTTCGGGCCTATGGTTTTGCTGACCGGATGGCTTTCGTGGAAATACTATGAGCCGGTCGAAAAGCGCAGCGTTCGACTCGCGGTCAGCCTCTATCTATTCTTTGCATTTGCAATGACCGCCGGTGGACTGGTTCAGCATTTTTCGCCTGACCCCGACTCAGCTATTTCTGCGACTGCGCAGAAAGCAAAGGATGACAAACAAGCGGCAGCGCTCCCACAAGTAGCATCGTCTGCCGTGAAAGCGACAGCTGAACTTAAGCCTGTTCCAGCGGTATCAGCTACGTCGGCAGCCGAAAGCAAAACGACAAATCCGGGTGATAGGAACGATGCCGCGAAAACCAGCACGCCGGCCTCAGCCAAGGCTGCGGTCAAAGCGGAAAAATATGTCGACGAGAAGAAGCCTAAAAAAACCAAGGAACAGCGTGCTGCCGAGCGCAAAGCAGAACGCGAGAAGCGCCTTGCAGAAAATTTGGAGAGCAAAGCGACGGAATTGCGCATCTTTACCCGAGGTAACTATGTCGACGTAGTTCTTTACAGAGCGGCCAGGTTCCTTGACAAAGCGTCAGGCGACTTCGGCTTTGCCATGATCCTCATCGGCATGTTCCTACTAGGCGTCTGGTTTGTGCGATCCGGCGTGATGGAGAATACGCGCGCCCACCTACCCTTCTTCAGAAAACTGGCCTTTATCGGCTTGCCGCTCGGCATTGGTCTGGGGCTACTGGGTAGTCTGATCGCCATGTCACATACGCCGGGCGATCGCTACGACGGATGGGGAATCGCACGCGGAATGATGACGATTGGCAATCTGCCCGCCTGTCTCGGTTATGTCGGTATGGTTGTTCTCATGCTGCATAGCAATTCCGCGTTCTCACATATCCGAATCCTCGGTCCATTGGGAAGGATGGCATTAACCAATTACCTCACCCAGTCGCTAATTTGCTCCATCTATTTTTACGGTTATGCACTGGGCCATTGGGGAATGCCTCGCGCGCAGCAAGTCGTGTTTGTGCTGATTGTCTATGCGGCGCAAATCGCTTTCAGCCAATGGTGGTTGTCAAAATTCCGCTATGGCCCCATGGAATGGTTCTGGCGCGGTTTCACCTATCGCCAGATCCC
>JBDTPE010000395.1:0-3409 GCA_039932875.1 Betaproteobacteria bacterium
CAATATCGCGATCCTTCGGCTCAAGGTTGTTCACCACTTTCCCGCCAATGGAAACCTCCCCACCCGAAATCACTTCCAGCCCCGCAATCATCCGCAGCAGCGTCGACTTCCCGCAGCCCGACGGCCCGACAATCACGATAAATTCACCATCGGCAATGTCGGCATCCACGCCATGCACAACCTGCAATTCGCCGTAGGTTTTCTTGACACCGTTAAGTTTTATTTCTGCCATGGGATTCTTTAGAGATCAACTTCACTTGGAACCGCTCTAGCGGGGGAAGGACTAGCGACCAGCGGCGCTCGCGCACCTTGCGGTTTAACTTTCGTTTCTGAAATTGCTTCTGCCCTGCTTTTGACTTTGACCTTGGCCCCCATGCGAGTCGCCGAGCAATACAGGGACGACCGGGGCCCTCCGCTTCGCATGTCTGAGGACGAGCACAAACCCAACCTTTTGCAAGCCACCACCACGAGTCCGAGTTTGCGAAGCGGCCGGTCGTCCCTGTATTGCGACGGGCAGCCCGCCAGGGCCGACGAACCTGGGGTCGCCTTTTCTTTGGTTACTTTCTTTTGGCGAAGCAAAAGAAAGTGACTTGCCGCCGGGCAACCCCCGGCTTGTACGCACAATGCATGGTGTCCGCGCCCGCGCGAACGCTAGCTTGGATAGCCGGAAAGCAATTGCGATTTCCCATGCATAATCTTCGAACAAATTCGTTTCAACGCAGGCAGTCTATATCAGCCCATATTGTTTCGTAGAGCGCCATTCCACGCGCCTTTCCAGCCAAAAACGCGCCAAACGCCGCACCAGTCCTAGACCTACCGATGCCACACCAAACAAGATCACTAGAAGATTGGCTAACCCACATCTCCCATCAGCACGCCGCCGAGATCGTCATGGGCCTCGACCGCGTGCGCGCTGTCTGGGAAAAAATGGGCAAGCCGCAAGCGCCGATTAACATCACCGTCGCGGGCACAAACGGCAAGGGGTCTACCTGCGCGATGTTGGAAGCGATTCTCAATATCGCCGGATTCAAGACAGGGTTTTATAGCTCTCCGCATTTGCTGCATTTCAATGAGCGCGTGCGGATCGACAGAAAATCAGCGACCGACGAGGAACTGGTAGCCGCTTTCGCAGCGGTGGAAGAAGCGCGGTTTACGTGTTCGCCAGCGGTTCCACTGACGTATTTTGAGTACGTGACGCTGGCAGCCTTCTGGATTTTTGCGCGTGAAAATCTCGATGTCGCGATACTTGAAGTTGGCATGGGCGGTCGGCTGGATGCGGTGAACGTGATCGATGCCGATGTCAGCATCGTCGTCAGCATCGACCTGGATCACCAGGCTTATCTGGGTGACACCATCGAGAAAATTGGCCTGGAGAAGGCGCATGTTTATCGCAGTGGGAAACCGGCCATCTTTGCCGACGTGAATCCACCGCAATCGTTGCTGGCCCACGCTGAAGAAATCGGTGCTGACCTGCGCCTGCTGAATCGCGATTACCGGTTTTCGAAAATGGAGGGTCAATGGCAGTATCTGGGGCGTGATGCCGCGCGGCATTCGCTGCCGTATCCGGCACTACGCGGGGGCTATCAGTTAAAAAACGCTGCCGCAGCGCTGACTGCGCTGGAAGTGCTGCGGGAACAATTACCCGTTTCGCAAAATCACATCAAGCGCGGCCTGCTTGAGGTTGAGTGGCCCGGGCGTATGCAGGTTTTGCCGGGGCGGCCGACAGTTGTGCTGGATGTTGCCCACAATCCGCATGCAGCCCGGGCACTGCAGGACGCGCTGGGTACGATGGGTTTTTTTGAAAACACCATCGCGGTATTTGGCATGCTCAAAGACAAGGATATCGACGACGTCATCGACATCATCAAAGGCCGTATCGATTTCTGGTGCATCGCTGGACTGGAGCTTACGGCGGGTGCACGCGGCGCCAGTTCGGCGTTGATGTCTGAGAAACTGATGGCACACGGGCTGGAGGGCAAGTTTTCGCAGCACGTGGATATCGCCAGCGCATTTGCGGCAGCACGGGGAAGGGCGGGGCAGAATGATAGAATTTTGGTGTTTGGATCGTTCTACACAGTTGCAGACGTGCTTGCCAGTATCAAGTCGCCACATTGAATGAACGCCCGATATTTCTGTCACACCACGACAACTCTGCGAATGGCCCATGGCATCTACCAAATCCACTGAACCGAGCGCGACCGAAATCGAATTGAAACGTCGTGGTCGACGGCGCCTTATCGGTGCCGCGACGATTGGCCTGCTTGCTGTTGTTTTTCTGCCGATGATTTTTGATGGGGAATCCAAGCGCAATACTGCCGGTTCCACGCAGAAGAAGCAGGAGATTTCGGTGCAGGTGCCACCCAAGGATGGGCAACTGCCATTGCCGACGCCGGTCGTAGCAGCGTCCGCGGCAGCTCCCGCGCCAGTGATTCCGCCCCCGGTAGTTGCCGCTGAGGTAACCAAGCCTGCGGTTGCTGAGGTTAAGAGTCCGGCGCCTGAATCCGCTGCGACCAAGCCGGCAGTTGCAATAGTAACGGCCAAAACTGAAAGTCCCGATCCTGCTGCAGGTAAGCCTGCGGTCGCAGTTGCCGATGCGCCGAAAAAAGGTTTTGCCGTCCAGTTGGGCGTATTCGCCGACGCTGACAACGCCAAGCACACCATCGAAAAAATGAGGGAGGCGAAGCTGCCGGTCTACTCTGAGACCATCCCGATCAAGTCCGGCAATGCGACGCGAATACGCATCGGGCCGTTCGCCACCCAGGGCAAGGCCGATTCGGCGCTAGTACAAATTAAACTGGCAGGCGGCGACGGTAAGATCATTCCGTTGCATTAGCGCCTTGAGATGAATGAACTAGATTACGCCATCATCGCACTGGTGCTGGTTTCGCTGGGTATCGGCGCGTGGCGCGGTGCGATTCGTGAAGTCATCAATATTGGCGGATGGGTCGTGGCTTTCATCCTGGCGCATGCCTTTTGCGGAATACTTGCACCGTATTTTGCCGATTGGATGACCGAACCGGTTTATCGCACGGTCGTAGCGTGGATAATCATCTTTGTCGCAGTACTTATTTTTGCGGCGCTATTGGCTAGTTTGCTCTCTGAACTCGTGCGAAAATTGGGCTTGAGCGGATTGGATCGACTGCTCGGTGCGCTAATCGGCTTGCTGCGCGGTGTGTTGGTGGTTATCGTACTGGCGTTGGTCGCCGGCATGACCAAGTTTCCGGAATCGGCTCTGTGGAAAAACGCGATGCTGACCTCACCTGTAGAAGTGGCAGCACTTTATGCGCGGGCGCTGCTGCCGGAAAACCTGGCGGCAAAGATTTTTTATCGTTTGCCGTCCACCGCCAATACCTGAAACGCAAAGCAGTTGAATCGATAAAGGATTTCCCATGTGCGGCATCGTTGGAAT
>JBDTPE010000396.1:0-3403 GCA_039932875.1 Betaproteobacteria bacterium
TGCTCGGCGCAGCCGCCGCAAATCTGCGGCTGAAACATATATCCGAGTTCCTCGCCGCCAATCCCGCCAGCGCGGCCAGCATCACACTCATCGTCGATCGTAGTGGCGTTGTTGTCGCACACCCTGATTTCGAACAGGCCTATCGCAACGATGACGCCAAGTCCCAAAAGAACGTTCGTGAGCTCGATAACCCTGCAATGATCAGGGCGGTTGTCGAGCGCGCCAAGCGGCAGAGCGACAACTTTTACTTTACCGAAGGTGGCGAAGAGTACATCGCACTTTTTGCCCCATTTCCCGAGGGTTTCAAGAAACCATGGGAAGTCGTAATACTCACGCCGGTCAAAGACTTTGTCGGCGAAATTGATGCCAACAACCGCAAGATCACGCTGTTCGGCGGCGGACTGCTGCTGCTGGTCATTTTGCTCACTTATATCGTGTCCAAACGCTTATCGCGGCCGCTTGAACTGCTGGTTGAGGAGATCAAACAGGTATTCAGCTTTCAGATCAACCAGAATCTTGTCATCTCCTCGCGTGTGGCGGAAATCAGCCTTTTGATTGATGCAACGCAAAAACTGAAAACGGCGATCAGCGCATTTGCGGCCTATGTACCACGTGAGTTAGTCAGCGACCTGATCCGTACCGGTACGCCACTTGCACCAGGCGGACAAAGCCGCTACCTGACGATGTTCTTCACCGATCTCAAGGGCTTTTCCAGTCTTGCTGAGGTGACGCCGACCCGAGAACTGCTCGAGACCGTGTCGGCTTATTTGGAATTGGTCACGCTGGCTGTAAAGGAAGAACAGGGCACGATTGACAAGTTCATTGGCGATGCCGTAATGGCCTTCTGGGGTGCGCCGGTAATGATTGCGGACCACTCATATCGCGCTTGCGTCGCGGCGGTTAGGTCGCAACGCAGAATGGCAAAACTCAATGCGGTGCTCGCCGAAACTGGCAAAGGCCCGCTGACAGTACGCATCGGCATTCATTCCGATCAGGTTCTGGTCGGCAATATCGGCTCATTGGAACGCCTGAGCTATACCGTGATGGGTGATGGCGTGAATATCGCTTCGCGCCTGGAGGGTATCAATAAGGATTTCGGTACCAGCATTTGTGTGAGTAATGCCGTATTCAAGGAGTCTGGAGAACGTCTGTGGCTACGCCCGATCGACATGGTAGCGGTCAAAGGGCGCAAAGGCGAATTTCTGATTTACGAATTGCTCGGAATCCGCGACGCAGATGAAGAAGTGGCGGCAACATCCACGGAAAAAGCGCTCTGCGCGGCAACCGAAAAAGCATACGCACTGTATGCAGCTGGCCAGTGGGAAATGGCAGAAACCGCGTATCAACAAATAGTTAATGAATATGACGATGCGCTTGCTCGCGTCATGGTCGCGCGTTGCGGTGTGCATGCCGTTGGTCGTGCCGCGCTCTTTGATGGGCTCGACGAAGGTGAACTGGAACACCTCTACACCATCCTCACGCGTGAGGATTTAGAAAGGGGCAGCCTGATATTTAGCGAAGGCGATCCGGGTGACAGGCTGTTCGTTATCATCAGAGGCGAAGTCAGTATCAAGCTTAAAATTCCAGGCACACAGCGTGCGCGGCGCCTCGCGACGCTTGGCCCGGGAATGGCGTTTGGCGAAATGGCACTCGTGGAAAGCAAGCCGCGATCAGCGGACGCATATGCAAAACGCGATGTGGCGCTCTATTCCATGAGTCCCGAGCAACTCGGCGACTTGCAGAAAAAACAGCCGGCGATAGCGCTGAAAATCATGACCAACATTACCAAGCAGCTGGCAGCACGACTGCGGATTTCTGCTTCCGGCGGAGCGCGCAATCGCGATGCAGACTGATTATTGGCTTCGCTTCGCAGCGATCTTCCGCCGCAGCACTACTAATCGGAAGTGTTGGAAGAATTGCTATTGAAGAAAGAACTGCGTTGAGGTTGTCAGAAGTGTTGTAGTTGAATTTGCGACGTCATGTCATGTGATCCAGATCAGGACGTCGAAATGGATCAACGTGCGTCATCACATTCAACACGCGATGCCGTTGCATTACCCGACTGCGGGCAAGAACGGCAATGTCATGTCCGACTTCAACTGACAGTTGTGCGTCAACTTCAATGTGCGCGTCCACCACGATCATGTCGCCCATTTTGCGGGTGCGGATGTCGTGAATGCCGCTGACACCAGGCGTCTCAGAGAGCGTGCGCCGGATCAGCGCCACCTCTGCATCATCCACGGCGCGGTCCATCAGATCGTGCAACGCGTCCCACGCAAAATCCCAGCCCATCTTGCCGACCATGAATCCAACAATGAGGGCGGCCACAGGATCGAGTATGGGATAGCCCATCAGGTTGCCGACGATACCGATGCCGACGACCAGCGAAGATGCGGCATCAGAGCGCGCATGCCAGGCATTTGAAACCAGCATGCTCGATTTGACTCTTTGCGCGACGGAAAGCATGTAGCGAAACAATAATTCCTTGGCGACCAATGCGCCAAGCGCGACCCACAATGCTGCGATATGCACACTCTGAATGCTGGCCGGATCCTCCAACTTGTGCGCGGCGGACCAGAGCATACCGATACCGACGGCGAGAAGCAGAATGCCAATTGCCAGTGACGCAGCGGTTTCGAAGCGATGATGCCCATAGGGGTGACCGTCGCCGGCATCTTTCTTGCTGTGATGATTGGCAAAAAGCACCACAAAATCCGCAACCAGATCCGACAACGAATGAATGCCGTCAGCAATCAGTCCCTGCGAGCGCGCAAACAGTCCAACCGAGATCTGCGTGGTCGACAAAGCTACATTCACGCAAACACTCACCCACGTACTACGCGATGCCGCAAGCGCGCGTTGCAGCGTGGTTTGTAGATCATCTTCGCTATGGTCTTCAAAATTGGCATTGTTCATTCTGATTACGTTTACCTTTATCCGCCGGATCTATCCAGCCCACCGACGCAGCCTGACCGGTTCGGTGCGCCCCTTGACCGCCATCTCAATTGTCTCGCCAAACCCATCGGGATGCCCGGCGTGGGCAAATGTGCGTGTGTCGACCACCAATTCGCCGACCTCAGCGAGAGAACATAGTCTAGCGGCAACATTGACTGCATCGCCAACAATCTTGTCCAAATCGCCGCCAGCTTCGTGAATCGCGTCCACTTGCAGCGTGATTAATTCATCGACCCATAAACGGCAGTTGACCCCGAAACTATTAGCGTAGAGCCATACTGGACGCGGGTTTCCGGAGAGTTTTGTGTTGCGGGAGGCTCACCTAGTGATTGAAGTGAAACGTAAGGCATTGGCGAGTCGGCATGAGCCGATTGCACTCGATACGTTTGGTACGTCGAATAACGAATATTGCCGTCTTCATCGTACAGCGTTAGTTTTGTCAGTTGCC